>NHEN01000153.1 GCA_002172625.1 Verrucomicrobiaceae bacterium TMED86
ACCGTCAAACTAATTCAGAACTTCGGCGGAGACCATAACATCGGCAGCTTTACTCTCTCGCTCGCGAAAACCACCTCGTCTGGAGAAGGTCCCAAACAACATCTACAAAAATCCTACGAGACTTGGCTCACCAAACAAAAGCCCAACCTCGTCGACTGGCAGCCACTCACCGTATCCAAAGCCGAAGCCAATGTTCCCTTTCTCACCAAAGAAGAAGACGGGGTCATTTTCGTTGGCGGCGACATCTCGAAGAAGGACATCTTTACGCTCAACTTCCCGGCTCTAGACAAACCAATTCACTCACTGCGTCTCGACGCCCTCCCCGACGACCGCCTCCCCGCCGGCGGACCGGGCATGACCTACTATGAAGGACGGAAAGGCGACTTCTTCCTCTCCGAATTTGAAGTCCACCAAGGCAACCAAAAACTCGCCTTCTCTGGTTCATCTCAAACCGGCTTCGGCGCCCAGTATGGCAAAGGCAACGCCGCTGCCTCGGCTGCCATTGATGGCGACGTGCAATCCGGTTGGTCTCTCAAAGGGCTCGTCGGCACCCACCAGGCCGCTGTCTTTAACTTGAGCAAACCCATCCCCGCCGGACAATCCTTCACCATCAAAATGAACTTCGGACGCCACTTCGCCTCTACCATCGGCAAGTTTCGTTTCAGCGCCTCCGACAAAACCAACCCGAATGCCATCCTACACACCGGCACCCTACAAGACTTCCTTCTCCAGGCCCCCGAACTCAGAGCTCAGGCCGACAAGATCCGCGCGCTTCAAAAACAACTCAAGGGCACGCCCACTCTCGTCATGAAGGAACGTCCCGCCGGACACACCCGCCCGACCTTCCTTCGCCATCGTGGCGAATACACCCAGCCCAGGGACCGTGTCGAACCGCGCCTCCCCGCCGCGATCTATCCCGAAAACAAAGCCTTCCCCAAAAACCGCCTCGAATTCGCCCGCTGGCTCGTCTCTCCCAAAAACCCACTCACCGCCCGCGTCGTCGTCAATCGTCATTGGGCCGCCTTCTTCGGTAAAGGCATCGTTCCCACCCTCGACGACTTCGGCATGCAGGGACAACTCCCGACCCAACCCGCACTCCTCGACCACCTCGCAGTTACCTTCATCGAAAACGGCTGGTCTCTCAAAAAACTCCACCGACTCATCGTCACCTCACAGGCTTACCAACAAGATTCAAAAATCAAATCGGGCACCTCGAAACAATTCCTCCGTCAACGCCTCGAAGCCGAAATTATCCGTGACTCCGCCCTTAAGGCCTCCAGCCTTCTCTCCGAAAAGATGTTCGGCTCACCCGTTCGTCCACTTCAACCTCCGGGTGTTTCGGAAGTCGCCTACGGCGGCCGTAAATGGAAGGCCAGCAATGAAGTCGACCGATATCGTCGCAGCGTCTATATCTACCAGAAGCGCACCGCCCCCTTCGCCTTCCTCACCACCTTCGATGGCGGCTCCGGCGAAGCCTGCCTTGCCAAACGCGACCGCTCCAACACCCCGCTTCAGGCTCTCACCCTCATGAACGACCCCATGTTCCTTGAAATCGCCGAAAACTTCGGCAAGCTCCTCGAAAAACACACCGGGAGCCTCGAAGAAAAAATCACCCTCGCTTTCAGGAGACTCCTCACCCGTCCCCCAACAAAAGACGAAGTACGAATCCTCTCCGAGTTCCATCAAAAACACAAGTCCTGGCCCACTCTCACACGCGCCCTCCTGTCTTTGGACGAAGCAGTCACCAAGAACTAAAAAAACAGCTGCGCCACCTGCTAAATTCCATCGCTATGATCAACCAACCACCACTTTCACGCCGCTACTTCCTCGGCGAATGCGGCCTCGGCCTAGGAAAGATCGCCGCCGCCTCCCTTCTCACCAACCAACTCTCCGCCCGTTCGCTCTCCCCGAAACCCGCTCCCGCCAAGCCAAAAGCCAAGGCCGTGATCCACCTCTTCATGGCTGGCGCTCCGTCCCAACTCGAACTCTTTGACCCCAAACCTCAACTCTCGAAACTCGAAGGTTCCCCTCTTCCCAAATCCATTATCGGCGACCAACGTTACGCCTTCATCCAACCCGACGCAGCCGTCCTCGGTCCGCAATTCGAATTTAAACAATACGGCGAGAGCGAGGCCACCCTCGGGTCGCCACTCGCACCACTAGGAGCCGTCGCCGACGAGCTCTGCATCGTCAAGTCCTGCACCACCGACCAATTTAATCACGCTCCGGCCCAACTCTTTCTCAACTCCGGCTTCTCCCAACCCGGTCGCCCCAGCCTCGGCTCCTGGACGCTCTATGGACTCGGCTCGGAAACCGACAACCTCCCCGCCTTTGTCGTCATGTCCACCGGCGGCGGCCTCTCCGGTGGCTCCTCGCTTTGGTCCTCCGGCTTCCTCCCAACCACCTACACCGGGGTCCAATTTCGCAAAGGAAAGGACCCTATTCTCAATGTCTCCACACCCGAAGGCATCTCGCCCGAGATCCAAAACGACACTTTCAATCTGGTCAACAAGCTGAACGCTCAACGTCTCACCACCATTAACGACCAGGAAATCGCCACCCGCATGGCCTCCTACGAGATGGCGGCGCGCTTACAGAGTTCCGCGCCCGAATTAATGGATCTAAAATCCGAGTCTGACGAAACGATCAATCTTTACGGCTGCGACCGTGACAAGCACTCCTTTGCCCGCGCCTGCCTTCTCGCCCGACGCATGGTCCAACGCGGCGTCCGGTTCATTAACATCTACCACTCCGGCTGGGATGCCCACTCCAACGTCAAGGGCTCCACCGAAAATAACTGCAAGCAAACCGCCCAGGCAACTGCGGCCCTCATTCAGGACCTCAAACGCCACGGACTCCTCGACGAAACCCTCGTCGTCTGGGGCGGAGAATTCGGCCGCACTCCGATGGTCGAAACCAACCCTTCCCTCGGCCGCAAGGCCGGACGTGACCACCACCCGCAGGCCTTCACTACCCTTATGGCCGGCGGCGGCACCAAACCAGGAACCTACGGCGAGACCGACGACTTCGGCTTCCATATCACCAAGGACAAAGTCCACGTTCACGACCTCCAAGCGACCATCCTGCATCTTTTGGGCCTCGACCACGAACGTCTCACCTACCACCACGCCGGCCGCGACTTCCGCCTTACCGACGTCCACGGCCACGTTGTTCACGACCTCCTCTCCTGACGACAAAACCGCTCTCTCAAGAAACCTTTCCGAATTTTTATTGCTTCGCTCGCCCATCAGGCGGTATGAGTACGCCAAGCGAACGATGTTGCTTACCCCACGAGCAGAGTTTTCCTGCTATTTCACTTAACGAAAGACAAGACCAATGGCATTCACACCTAGTAAAGATCACAGGCGCATTGCGCGGGAACAGAAGAAGCTCGAAAAACGCATGGCCCGCGAAGAAGCCAAGGCCGCAAAGCTGGAAGCCCAGCGCGCTGAAGAGGAAGCCGCCGAGCTTGCAGCCGCCAAGCAAGCCGAACTCGACGAAGAAGCCCGTATCGAGGCGGAATTTGAAGCCGAGTTGAAGGCCGAAGAAGAGGCCAAGAAAAATGCCGAGTAATCGGCTCTTCCTTAAGATTGCGGATCACGCGCTTTCCGCGCGGCGGCTTCACGTAGTTTATCTTTCTTACTCTTGCGGCGTCCTTTGACTCCGCCCGTGCCCGATGCTTTCGGCACCAGATCCGTCGGTTCAAATCCCGAAATCACTTCGCGGGTGAGAGATAACCCGTTTCGTTTCTCGATCAAATTAAAGTGCGCCGCAGCCTCGGCGGTCACAAAACTCACCGCCACTCCCTTTTCTCCGGCACGCCCAGTGCGGCCGATACGATGAATGTAGTTCGCCGGTGAGCGCGGCAATTCATAGTTTACCACCACCGGCAAGCGAACGATGTCCAATCCACGCGCTGCCAGATCAGTCGCCACCAAGACCTGAATCTCTCCGCTTTTGAAATCCCGCAAGACTTCGCTACGAGCTCCTTGGCTGAGATCACCATGCAGGGAAAGCGCTTCGATGCCATTGCGATGCAACTTATCCGCTACGTGATCGGCAGTGTATTTCCGCCCCACAAAAACCAAGACCCGCTCCCACTTCTCTTCAGCAATCAAGCGACGTAACAAGGGCGTCCGCTTCGCCGTATCCACTCGAATCGCTCGTTGCTCGATATCCGGAATCTCTTCGAGCCCCGACTCGATCTCAATCCGTTTGGGATCGCACAAAAAATCACACGCGATGGATTCAATCTTTTCCGGAAAGGTCGCCGAAAAAAACAAGTTCTGCCGTTCATCTGGAAGCATCGAAAGGATCCGCAAAAGCTCATCCGCAAATCCCAAATCAAGCATGCGATCTGCTTCATCCAGCACCAGCGTGCCCACCTCCTCCAGCGAGACCGCATTGTGATCCACCAGGTCCAGCAATCGCCCCGGCGTCGCCACAATAACATCCGCTCCCCCTCGCAAGGCCATCATCTGCGGATTGATCGACACCCCACCCACCGCGCTCACCACCTTGATCCGTTCCGGAAGCTCCCGGGCATAACCCTGCATCACCTCCCGCACCTGCGCCGCCAGTTCCCGCGTCGGCACCAGAATCAAGGCATGCAGCCGCTTCGGCTTGCTCCGCACCGCTGCCAACCACTTCTCCAGTATCGGCAGCACAAAAGCCGTGGTCTTCCCCGAGCCCGTCCTAGCCGTCACCAAAAGATCCCTACCCGCCAAAGCCGCCGGAATTGCCGCCACCTGCACCGGCGTCGCCTCATCGAATTGCGAGAGCGCGCGAACCAAAGGTTCAGACAATCCAAGATCAGTAATGGGCATAGGTGCTTCTAGACACGATCAAGCGACCAAGCAATCATCAGCACCCAATAACGTAACCATCTTCCCAAATCGCTTCAATTTCCCTGACATCAACTCATTCCTCGTATAGGATCATCTCCAGAGATCACCGCAGATCAGTTTCTCATGCTTCTTCGCACCCTTTTCACCACCTTGATTCTTTGCTCAGCGGCCGGAGCCGAAATTTCCTTCAATCAGGACATTCGCCCCATCCTCTCAGCCAAATGCATTATGTGTCACGGCCCCGACGACGGGGTCGACGCCAAGGGAAAAGCCAACCGCAAGGCCGGGCTCCGGCTCGATACTCCTGAAGGAGCCTACGCAGTCAAAGACGGCATTCAGGCGATCAAGCCCGGCTCTCTTGAAGACTCCGAGGCTTGGATCCGGATCACCGACAAGGCCGACCCCATGCCACCCGAAGACGGGCATGCCAAGCCACTCTCTTCCGCTGAAAAAGACCTCATCAGACGCTGGATCGAAGAAGGCGGGGAATACGAAGACTTCTGGGCTTTTGTTCCTGCCAAAAAGCAAAACCCTCCCGCTACCAAAAATACCACCTGGCCGAAATCCTCCACCGACAAGTTCACTCTCGCCAAAATGGAGTCCAAGGGGAAATCGCCCAAGCCCAGAGCCGACAAACGCACTCTCATCCGGCGCCTTTCCCTCGACCTCACTGGCCTCCCGCCCACGCTCGACGAAATTAAAACCTTCCTCGACGACACTTCACCCGAGGCCTACACCAAGCTCGTTGACCACCTCATGGCCAAGCCCGCCTACGGCGAACACATGGCCAAGTATTGGCTCGACCTCGTCCGCGTTGCCGACACCAACGGCAACCACCACGACCACTTCCGCGATCACTCCCCCTACCGCGACTGGGTCATCAAGGCCTTCAACGAAAACCTCCCCTACAACGAGTTCACCAAATTCCAAATCGCCGGTGACCTCTACGAGAAACCCACGCAAGACCAACTCATCGCCTCCGGCTTCAACCGGCTCCACCTCATCATCGATCGAGGGACCGCCCTTCCCGAAGAGAGTCATTTTAAGAACGTCGTTGATCGCGTCTCCGCCGTCGGCACCACCTTCATGGGCCTCACCATGGGTTGCGCCGTCTGCCACGACCACAAATACGACCCCATCACCCAAAAGGATTTTTATCAGATGTATGCCTTCTTCAATAATTTCGACGGCAACCCCGAAACCGGTGGACGAGGTGGACCTGATTTTTATCGAGGGCTCCAACCACCCTACCTCGACCTCCCGAACAACGACCAAAAAGCCAAGCTTGCCGGATTTGATGCTCAAATCAAATCCGCCCAAGATCGTGTTGCTCGAATCAAAACCGTTCTCGGTTCCCCCGCGATTCCTGCCGACGATCCTGAATTCAGCGAGATGACCAAAGAACAAGTCACCGCCAAACTTAAGGAAGCCGAAAAGAAACCCGGCGAAATTCAAAAGCAACGCTCTCACTTCCTCCGCCAGGTCCGTGGAGCCATGATCATGCGTGAGCGCAAGGACATCAACCCCGCCCACATCCGCGTTCGTGGAGACTACGCAACAATTGGCGAGAAAGTCAGCCGCAACACCCCTGCCTTCCTTCCTCCACTTAAGGCCTCGGGAGAAATCCCCTCCCGCATGGACCTCGCCAACTGGCTGGTCGATCAAAAAAACCCCCTCACCGCCCGCGTCGCCGTCAATCGTTTCTGGCAGCAGCTCTTCGGCACCGGAATCGTCAAAACTTCCGAGGACTTTGGAGCCCAGGGGATGTGGCCCAGCCATCCCAAACTCCTCGACTATCTCTCCCTCCGGTTCATGGAATCCGGTTGGGATGTCAAAGCCTTTATGAAGTCGCTCGTCCTCTCGGAAACCTACCAGCAATCCTCTTCCGGCAACTCGGTGGATTTTGAAACTGATCCCGAAAACCTCCTCCTCGCCCGCGGCTCCCGCACCCGACTCGATTCCGAAGTCATCCGCGACCAACTCCTCTCCGTCACCGGCCTCCTAAACCCCGGGATGGGGGGACGCAGCATCAAAACTCCCCAGCCTGCCGGACTTTGGAAAATGGTCGCTCTCCCCAGTTCCTTCCCCAACAAGTTTGAACCCGCCACCGGCCCCGATACCCAACGTCGCAGCATTTACACCTTCTGGAAACGCGGCCTCGCCCCGCCGCAAATGACCATCTTCGATGCCCCAAGCCGCGATGCCTGCATCGCTCGCCGCGAACGGACGAACACCCCGCTCCAGGCTCTCCTTCTTATGAACGAGACCGAGTATTTCAATGCCGCCGCCCACAAAGCGAAGGAGGTCATTTCATGGACCGGGTCAGATGACGAAAAACTCAAAAAAATCCACGAAACGATCACGGCCCAACAACCCAACGAAGCCACCCTCAAGATCCTCAAGGAAGGCCTCGCTTCATTCAAACAAGGCAAAGACGAACAATTCGCTTGGACCATGATCGTCCACACGCTTCTCAATCAGGATTCCTTCAAAAACAAAGAATAAGGACTCGCTATATTGTCCCACATTCAGCCTTGCCCCCTCGGCTTCCTTTTCTAACCTGTCACACAGATGAGCAAAAAACCTGTCCGTATTGGCGTTGTTGGCTATGGCTTTATGGGCCGCACCCATTCAAACGCATACTCCCAACTTGACCACTTTTTCGACACCGAACACGTCCCCGTCCGTCAGGTTATCTGCGGACGCTCCGGGGACAAAGTCAAAGCCTTCGCAGAGAAGTGGGGCTACGCTGATACCGAAACCGACTGGCGTGAGTTGGTGAAACGCGACGATGTCGATGCCATCGACATCTGCACGCCGAACAATTCCCACTACGATATCGCGATGGCCGCCATTGAAAATGGCAAAATGGTCCTTTGCGAAAAGCCCCTCGCCCTGAACGGCGAGCAAGGCCTCAAGATGGTCGAGGCGATCGAAGCTTCCGGCCTGCCCAACCTCGTTTGGTACAACTACCGCTTTCTTCCTGCCGTTACACTTGCCAAGCAAATCGTCGATCGTGGTGAACTCGGACGCATTTACCATTACCGTGCCAACTTCCTGCAGGACTGGACAATGTCCGAGGAACTCCCCCAAGGAGGCGAAGCACTCTGGCGTCTTGATGCCGCGGCCGCGGGTTCCGGTGTTACCGGAGACCTTCTGGCCCATAACATCGACTGCGCCCGCTGGCTCAATGGGGACATCGTTAGCGTCTCCGCCATGACCGAAACCTTCATCAAGGAACGCGTCCATCAGGAGACCGGTGAAAAGCATCCCGTCACTATCGACGACGCCTGCGCCTTCCTCGCCCGCTTCGAAAACGGCTCCACCGCCATCTTCGAATCCACCCGCTATGCCCGGGGACACAAAGCCCTGAAAACTTTCGAGATCAACGGCCACGACAAATCCCTCTCTTGGGATCTCCACGACCTGAATCGTCTATCACACTTTGACCACGAAGTGCCTGGCGAAACTCGCGGCTGGTCCAGCATTCATGTTTCCGATGGCGATCATCCCTACACCGGGAACTGGTGGGTTCCCGGACTCTGCCTCGGCTACGAACACTCCTTCGTACACGGCGCGGTCGAGTTCATGAAGAGCCTCGATGACCCGAGCGCGAAGAAAGCCTATCCTGACTTCCGCAACGCCCTCGGCACCCAGTATGTCTGTGACGCCGTCCTCGAGTCCGCCAAAACCGGACAGTGGGTTGACGTCAAGAAGGCGTAATTCTCCAGAGGATTTATTCAAAAAAGACCGGCAGTTTCCTGCCGGTCTTTTTTTGGGTGCGATAAACAAGATTGACCTATCTTCCACAAAAACCGAATTTGAGGGATGGCGAAGCTCCCAATTCTTTTTGCAGCCGGAAGCTTGCTCTTCATGAGCATGCTTACTCTCCAGGCCCAGCGGCCAGTTAAAGAACTCCTCTGGCCTGATGCCCCCCCAAAAAGCAAAGGAAGCGACCCCAAAAAAGACATTCCCTCCCTCCTCACCTACGCCCCCGCCGCTGACAAGGCAAATGGCACCGCCGTCGTGATCTGCCCGGGCGGCGGATACCACGGACTCGCCAACGGCCACGAAGGCCACGACATTGGTGAATGGTTCGCCTCACTCGGAGTAACCGCAGTCATTCTCGATTATCGTCGCGGCAATGGCGGCTACAAGCATCCCGTTCCCTTGATGGATGCCCAACGCGCAATCCGCACCGTCCGCTCTAAGTCAACAGATCTCAAGATCGACCCCAGCAAAGTCGGCATCATGGGCTTCTCCGCCGGTGGCCATCTAGCCTCCACCACCGGGACTCATTTCGACCTCGGCAACCCGCAGGCCAAAGACCCGATCAACAAACAAAGCTCGCGCCCGAATTTCATGATCCTTTGCTATCCGGTCATCACCTTCGGACAGGACTCAACCCACAAGGGCTCGCAGAGAAACCTCATCGGAGAAACTCCTGACAAGGAACTCATCAACCACCTTTCCAACGACAAACAAGTCAGCTCGGAGACTCCGCCGACCTTCCTCTTCCACACTGACGAAGACACCTTGGTGCCTCCCGAAAACAGCGTGCAGTTCTATCTCGCCCTCCGAAAAGCCAAGGTCCCGGCGGAACTTCACATCTACCGAAAAGGTCGTCACGGCGTCGGCCTCGCTCATAAAATAGCCGCCACCAACGCCTGGTCGTCCGCCTGCGAAGAATGGATGCGCGGTTATGGGTGGCTCGGGAAATAAATCACGGCACTCGACGATCCCTCACCAATTCTCGATGATGCTCCTACCCGATCTTTCCTTACTCTCCTCGATATGATCTTCCCCGACTATTTTTCCTTCCTGGCGCAATTCCAGCTTTTCGGAATCGCTCACCTCCTCGCCATCCTCGTCACCTTTTTGACGGCATTTTCCCTAACCCGCTACGCTCGAAAATCGCCCGATCCAAAAATTCTCAAACGAGTTCGCTACACCATGGCGGTCCTTCTTGTCACCGCCGTCTCACTCGACCCCGTCCTCACTCTCGTCCGCTACGGCACCGGTTCCTTCGGGTGGGAAATGGTCGTCAAATCCGCGCTTCCACTCTACCTTTGCGACGTCGTATCCTTTCTTCTTGCCTACGCCCTCGTCACCGGAAGCCAGCGCATCACCGAAATTGGATTTCTCTGGGGTATCGCGGGAACGACGCAAGGATTAATCACGCCAATCCTCTTATTTGACGCTTCTAATGTTGAATTTTACGTTTTTTTCTTACAGCATGGCGGAGTTCCCATTGCGGCCATTTTCCTGGTCTGGGGGCTGAAAATCGTTCCGGAGAAAGGAGCCCTCCTGCGAATCTTCTTCTGGAGCTGGGGCTACATGGCCATCGTCATGACGATCAACTGGATCATCGAGCAGAACTACGGATTCCTCAATGAGCTCCCGGATCCCGGAACCCTCTTCGACCACATGGGACCGTATCCCTACTACCTGATCACCCTCCAGGGCATCGCCTTCACGCTCTACTTCATCCTCTTGAAAATCGCCCCAAAGCCGTCCACTGAAAAGCTTCCTGAAATTTCTGGAAAGACAAGAGCCTCATAATCGGCAATGGTTACTCCATGCGATTATTTGCAATTTTGATTTTAGGCTTTGGAATCACCAAGGCGGCCCCTCTCGACTCGAAACTCGGCGATTTCAGCAAGAGCAAGAATCCCAGAGCGCTCCCGGTTGGGTGGAAGATCAAAGAGGGTAAAAAAGCGGACATCAAAGTCTGGGAGCAAGAAGAGCAATCGGGATTCATTTTGCCCACCGGCCTCACGCTGACCCGCACAATCAATTTCCAGGCCCTGACCGAAAAGGAAAGCAAGGCGGGAGGTGAATGGACCACATTCCTCGGCTTCGATTCTCTGAAAAGTCCCGGAAAGGCCAAACTGGCTCTCTCCGATGATCAAAACAAAATCGTTGCCAGCATCCTCAGCTCCCCAAGTAAGTCCGGAAGGTTGTGGGCGGAGATCCCTCCCGAGAAAACAGCGCAGCTTTTCGGCAAAAAGCTCACGCTCCAACTTACAATCTCCGGAGGCGGCGTCCAAAGTCAGGGAGTTCACCTTTGCCGTATCAATAGCAAGCCCGGCAAGCACCTATTCGGTCGCTCCAATGGCGGACTCGGGCCCGACAAGCTCAATGCCGGATCTCTCGGATTCTCCGCAATGACGGAACACGCCCAAACCATACTCCCTGTCATGGAAGTCCGCAAAGGACTCGCCGCAGACAAGGCCGGGCTCAAACCCGGCGACCGGATTATCGAAGTCAATCGCCGGCCTCTCCCTCTCAATGACCTGAAACCCGGTTGGGATTGGTTTCATCACAGCCATGAATCCACTCTGGGAAGAGCGGTTCTCGCCGCCGCCTCCCCCAAGAGACGCGAAGACATGCGCAACATCGTCGAGCTTGCAGTCTTGAGAAAAGGAAAGCTCGAGCGACTTCAATTGAAGGTTCCCCGCGCGATGACCTTTTCCAACCTCGATCCCGGAAAAGACAAAACAGCTGATGTTCTTCATCAGGATCTCATTGCCTATCTCGTCAAAAACCAACGTCCCGACGGATCGTGGAGCCGCGACCCCATTCGCACCACCTTCTCCGCGCTCGCCCTCATGGCCACACGCGATACGCAGCATACCGAACGCATAAAAAAGGCCGTCGACTACCTTCTCAACCGCTACCCCGAAGCGGAAAAATTCGGCAACCTCGGCTTCTGGCATTCAGCTTACGCGGGGATCCTTTACTCGGAATACTACCTCGCCAGCGGAGACGATAGAGTCCTGGGGCGCATGCAAGACATTCGCGACTGGGCCCTCACCGGCACGCACACTTCGAAGTGGGGCATGCCTGCTCTCGGCCACGGCATTGGCGGACTTCCATACGGACAAAAAGCACTCATCGCTCCCCTCGCCCACCTCATCGTCTTCGAAGCCCTCGCCAAGCGATGCGGTATGAAGTCCAAGATTTGGGAAGAGCTCACGCCTTACATCGAACACAGTTGGTCCGACCCGAAAACAAAAAATGGTCACGGCGCCATGGGTTACAATGCCTCCTACAAAGACCTCGGCGAATTTTGGAGCCGCAGCGGGCTTTGCGCGATGGCTTGCGAACTCCGGGGCGAACGTCCCGACATGCGCGACGCGCTCACCAAGATCATGCACGAACGCCACCCGTGGATTCGTAATTCCCATGCCTATGGCGAGCCCGGTGGAGCGCTCGGCTTGCTCGCCCTCAATCTCACCAACCAAGATGCCTACCGCGACGTCATCAAACAATACGCCTGGTGGTTCGCCCTCGCCTGGGAACCCGGATACGGCTTGCGATTCTCCACGCCACACATGGGCGCTCCTTACATGGGAGAAGACGATCTCGTCAGCGCAACCTACGCCCTTGTCTTGGCCGCACCCAACAAAACCCTCCACCTCACCGGGGCCAAGGACAGCAAGTGGATGGACGTCTCCACTCTCACCACTCCGATCTCCCCCGTCCGGATCAAGCGCAGGCGTGATGGTCTCGTCTTAATGGAGGGAACGATTCCCGGCAATCGGGTTCACTACACCGTGGACGGCTCGGAACCGACAAAGGAATCTCCGCAGTTCCAAAAACCCTTCCCATTCGACTCCGGAAAAATCTCCGCTCTCGTCATCGACAAGGTTGGAAATTCAGGCCCCATCAATTCCAAAACCTTCGGCCCCGCTCCCGCCAAATGGAAAATCATTGCCGCCTCCGGACACAGTGAGCCGGCCGAAGCCATTCGCCGTGCCTCACGGAGCATCGATGGTGATCGCAACAAATGTTGGCTGACCGACATCGGCGAAGGAACCAAAGGATACCCTCACCATCTCGTCATTGACTTCGGAGAGGATAGAATGATCAAAGGAGTAAAAATCCACTTCGCCGATCAAAAACGAACCCCCTCGAAATGGAACCTGAAAGGAAGTCAATCGACAGATCAATCGCCACTTCTCCTCGGAGAAAAAAGCGCAACATCCTGGGAACCGGAACAAACACTCAAGTTGGATAAAGAAGTCAAACTCCGCTACCTGCGATTCGAAGCGGTGAATGATGGCGAACCCGAAAAAAAAAGCCTCTTCGTGCGGGAAATTGAAATCCTCTAGCGCACAACTTTGAGCCTGAAGAACTTTTTATCTGATGGCGGCAAGGTCACCGTCCTCATTTTGAAACCATCGCTCACCGGCCCGTCGCTGACAACTTCACCCGACAACTCAACGAAGTCACTCAGATCATCCGAAACCTGAAGTTCATAAGTCAGCGCAGATCCCTCTCTCACCAGAAAACTCACAACATCTTCCCCAGAGACGACTGCCACTTTCGGAAACTTTTCCCGACTCTCCGCAACCGTTGGATCGGTCCCGAAGGCATACTCGAGTAAATTGACTGAAGCATCGCCATCAGGATCGGCTAGCGCACCCCAAATCGATTCGCCTTGGGCATACTCTTGTGCCGAAAATCTCTCCACTACCCAGCTCTCATACTCATCGAGCTCCGGAGGGAAGTCATAGGTTCGCATCACGGCCATGTGCTGCATTTGAAAAGCCCCGCTGTCTCCAGCTAAAACAGGAACCACCGCAGAGAGCGGAGTGAAGACCCGGCTATCAAAGACAATTCCATTGGCATAATTCCGCCCGCCCAACACTGTCGGCACTTCAAGGCTATTCAACTCAGGCTCCACCATCACCCAGTCGTAAGGCCTTGAACGCCCCGCATTGGTATCACCATCGCCATTCCGATCCACCGGCCAGGGCGCAGTCACCTTCACGAGATGATCGAGTTCATTTAAAAAAGACTCCGTGCGATTCTGCGCATTAAAGTCACCTCCAATCACAAGGTAATCATCAGCCGGAACATTCGCCTCGATGTATTCCGCCAATTGCCTTGCCTGCCCAACCCTCCGCGAAGCGCCACTCGAACTAGCCTTAAAGTGCACACTAATTACCCATAGATTCTTTTCGCCCGGAACATCGATCTGCGCCCAGACAAATTCGCGATTGGACATATCGTCGTCATCCCAAATCCCCGATTGGAGAATCGGAAATCTACTAATCACTCCATTTTGAATATCTCCCGAGGGCTTCCCTTCTTCAACATATGAAAACTCCGCACCAAAGGCGTCCGTCACAAAAGCCCGCAATTGCGCATCGGTATTGCTCCCGAAATTGAATTCCTGAATAAGAACAATGTCGGGCTTCAATCCCTTGAAAATCCGCGTCCCTTCTCCGGGATCATAAGACTGGCCATTTCCACTGCTAATATTCGCCGCCATGATCGTGACCTCCTCCCCGTTCAGCGGGAGTATTCCGCATAATATGTAGAACAATCTTTTCACCCCGAATCTCTGCATTAGATCCATCCTCTTCGCAAACGAAAAACCCTCGATTATCTCTCCGCTCGCTGTAAACCCAAGCCATCAATATTCTCTTCCAGGATCAATGGATCGTCGCGGTAGACAAACCCGCCGGGCAAATGGTCATCCCGTCCGACAAGCCGCAACCCGACGACGAAGTCACGATGAAGATCCTCCGCGATCAGATTAGCCAGCAAGTCCATCCTATCCACCGTCTCGACCGACCTACTTCGGGAGTCCTCCTCTTCGCCACCGATCGCGACGTCGCACGCGAACTGCACTTCGCTTTCGAGCGACACGAAGTCCACAAGACCTACCTCGCCGTCATCGACGGATTCCCTGATCAAGATCAATGGAATTGTCGGGAACCTCTCGCAAAAAACGACACCAGTGAAGCCAAGCCTGCGGAGACTCATTTTCGAATTCTTCAGGAAATCCCTCCCGAACTCACCCTCATCGAGGCCAGCCCGAAAAGCGGACGATTCCATCAAATCCGCCGTCACCTCGCTCTCGACAAGCTCCCCATCGTTGGAGACTACCGCTACGCCGAGATCGAACGCTGCAACCAACTCGGTGCAAAATACGGCATCGGCACCCGCATGCTCCTCCAGGCCAAATCTCTCAAGCTCCAACATCCGGTCACCAAAGAGGACCTCACCATCGAAGCACCACTTGATCCCCGGATCCAAAAACTTCTCCCGTCCTAAGTGAACCGCTGGTTGAGATAATCCGGAGGCACTTCATCGACCAACCACACCCCGTTCTCGGATTGGGAATATTGATAACCGTGACTCACCATCAACTGCGCCGCGACTTCCAGCACAACCGGCTTACCATGCCTCGCTCCCACCTTACGCGCCGCCTCCTGGTCTCCACTAAGCTGCACATGATGACGTGATTTCTTTTGCAGGCCCTCGCGTTCGATCGCGTCCATAAAACGACTCGCCGTTCCATGATAGAGCCATTGCGGAGGATCTTTTTCCTCGAAATTTAGTTCGATCAAAATCGAATGCCCCTGATTCGCCCGCACCCTCTTTCCGTCCTCGGAAATTCGAAAGCGCTGCTTGTCGCTTTCAGCCACGATCTTTTCGAACTGATCGCGGTCAACCCGCTTCCCCTTCCAATTCAGACAATCTAGCAACTCGTCAATCCGGGCCCAGCCATGGTCATCGAGGATCACCCCGGGATCATGCCTCAGGACCAGACTCAGCGTGCGACTCAGACGATTTTGAAATTTGCTCATTTCAGCGCCTTGATTAACTCCAATTTCTCTTTCCGACTCAACGACTTGATCCGTAATTCGACTTTGCTGGCCTCCGAGCGGCTTCCAATTTCCTGTTGATAGAGCAAGGTCAAGGGCAGTCGCCCTCGAAGATACTTCGCCGCTTTTGGCCCCTGCGATTCATGCTCTGCAAATCGCCGGTCCACATCAGTAGCAATCCCAGTGTAGAGCGAGAGGTCGCCACACCGAATGATGTAAACAAACCATTTTGAATGGATTGTTATTCTTTCTCCTTCTTCGCCCATAATAGATGTTCAATCTAGACTTCTTACACATCTATCCCTAATTATTAACAAGTCTAAAGATGATTCACCTTGAAGACTTCTAAGACATCGAACGAGACAACCCCATTCCCCTATTTCGGATCCAACAACACCTAGTGTCACCTCCGAGCCATAGCCTCTTAGTCATTGAAAGCTAGCACCTTGAAAACCATCGAGTCAAATAATAGCATTATTCCAAATTACTCGACAATGACTTGTCAAAACTCTGGACCCTTTTCTTGGCGAATGTTTATTCCTCATTAGGCAATCATATGTCTCTTTACATTGCTTAATATTTTCAAGTATTCTGCGGAGACAGTATATCGGTTCACTCTCAAACTTTCTCGCACTCAGAGAAAGCAACACAACATCATAATTAATGAATATTCAAACTTCTCCGATTTCCGCGTTTATCGCCGGGATAATACTCTATCACACACCTCTATCAGAAGCTGCGCTTGTGGACGATCTGGTGGAATACTGGGCCTTTGACGGTAACCTCGACGCTGGGCTGGACGACTCCAATGATGGAACTCTCTCGGTAACTGGGGCGGCATCAGGCACCTTCGTTACCGGCAAATTCGGTTCCGCTGTTGACCTGGAAAACAGTGCTGGGAATCAAGCTGTTATCCAAGTTGGTAATCCGGGTGAGTTCGCATTTGCGGGCGGGAGCATGACGGTCTCCGCTTGGTACACCACCCAGTCCCTCTACACCGGCTGGAATGCTCTTGTCAGCCAAGGTGAGGGTAGTAACTGGCGACTTGCTCGACATGGATCTTCGGCCACCAACTTTAAGTGGGCCGCATCCGGCCCTGGTAGCGTTAATGCCGAGCTCGATCAGCAAGATGGGTCATGGCATCATGTGGCGGTAACGCACGACACGATTAATGGCGTCACGATGTATATTGACGGGGTTGCAGCCGGAACAACCTCTGCTTGGACATTGGGCGCCAGCTCTAACATTATGCAGATCGGTGGCAATGCTGGAGCGGCCAATAGGGGCTGGGACGGGAACATCGATGATGTGGCGCTCTGGAGTCGCGCGTTGACTCAAACCGAAGTTGAGTCGATCTGGGCTGGTGGCGCCGGCGCCAGCATCGCCAGCCTTATCACATCGACCCCACCTACCGTCGTCAACTCCGGCGCGACCAACATCGTGCCCACCTCTGCGACGATCGGCGGCGAGGTTACTGAAAATGCTGGGAGCAGCCCGACCGTCACCCTCTACTGGGGCGACAATGATGGCGGCACGACGCCCGGTAATTGGGACAACTCGATACCCCTCGGAGGTCAGACCGGAATTTTCTCTTCCGGCATCACTGGTCTAACGCCAGCGACGACCTACTACTTCCGAGCTTTCGCCAGCAACGGAGCGGGCGATGATTGGGCAAACTCGACCGCCAGCTTTTCCACCGGTGCTCCGCCGAATCCTCCCACTATCGTCAACAACGCCGCAAGCAGCGTCGACTTCACCAATGCAACCCTCAACGGGACCGTCACCAACACCGGAGGCGAAACTCCAAATGTTACGATTTACTACGGCGACAACGACGGCGGGACCAACATCGGAAGTTGGGACAACTTTGTCACGGTCGGGGCACAGTCCGGCGCTTACTCCTCCGAACTCATCAACCTCACCTCAAACACCACCTACTTTTTCCGCGCACTTGCTCAGAATTCGGGCGGCACTTCTTGGGCACCATCTACTGAAAATCTCAGCACCCTTGCATATTCATTGGCCACTCTCACCAATGGTGCTGTGACCAACATCACCGGCACCGCAGCGCAAGTCAGCGGCGGCGTCACTTCCACTGGCGGAGACATTCCCACCATCACCATCTATTACGGCGATAACGACGGCGGAACTACCCCTGGTAATTGGGACGACTCCATTAGTCTCGGTCTAAAGGGGGCCGATTTCTCCACTGCCCTCTCCGGTCTCTCGCAGCTTACCAGTTACTTCTGTCGCGCAAGCGCCCAAAACGCCGCCGGAATCTCGTGGGCGAGTTCCTCTCTCAGTTTCACCACCCTGGAGGTCAGCGAACTGGTCATCAACGAATTCATGGCTGCAAACGACGGAGGCATGGCCAACAACGCCAACAGCTGGTATCCCATCGCCAATCAGATTCCGGGAACCAGCGAGGACTGGATCGAGATTCTTAACACAGGCTCCACCACTCTCGACCTCGGCGGTTGGCGGTTGACCGATAGCGCCGGAGACCTTGCCAAGTGGACCTTCCCTCCCGGCACCAACCTTGGCTCCGGCCAGTTCCTGGTCGTCTATGCTTCAAATGACAACGCGCCGGATGCCAACGGAAATCTGCATACCAACTTCAAACTCTCCGGCGGCGGCGAATACCTCGCCCTGGTCCGCCCTTCGGGAACCATCGCCAGCGAATTCGGTCCCGGCGGCAGCGACTATCCCTCGCAAGACGACGATATTTCATACGGNCTTCACCCCNTTACCGGGGAATCNGTCTTCTTNCAGAACCCAACTCCCGGCTCNGCTAATGATCCCGGCGGTGTNTTGCTNGTCGCCGACACCAACTTCAGCCACAAGCGGGGTTACTANACCTCNGCNTTCGACGTCACCATTTCCACNGATACCCCNGGCGCNACCATCCGTTATACCACCGACGGAACCTTGCCNACNCTNTCAAACGGGAGCACTTATTCNACCCCAATCACCATCACCACCACGACCGTCCTCCGCACACGNGCCTACAAANCCGGACAACAAGAAACCGACGTCGANACCCAGAGTTATATTTTCCCTGTCGACGTCGCCACTCAGGTCAAACCCGCAGGCTACCCCAACAACTGGGGCAACAACGACTACGAAGTCGACACCTCCATCTCCCAGTCCGGAACCTATGCCACGCGCTTTCAGACTGGCTTGCGGTCCGTTCCAACCGTCTCCCTCGTGGGTGACCCATCAGACTTTTTTGGCCCCAGCGGCATCTGGGTAAACACCGGAAATCGAAATCTCGAGGCCCCCGTTTCCGCCGAATATTTTCAACCCGACCCGCTCACTGATGGAGTGAACACCCTCAGTGGATTCCAGATCAACTGCGGCGCCAAACTCCAGGGGGGTGCAAGCCGCAACCCGGGCAGCGCGGTCAAACACTCGATGAGCATGCGCTTCCGAGACACCTACGGAGAGAGCAAACTCAACTTCCCGGTTTTCGAGGGCAATGACGTGACCACCTTCGACAGCCTCCATCTGCGCGCGATGTACAACAATTCCTGGGTGCACCGCAGTTCCGGTCAGCGCGCCCGCGCCACCATGATCCGTGATCAGTGGGCTCGCTCCACAATGATCGACATGGGCAACCTCGACGGTGGACACGGGCACTATGCCCACGTCTACATCAACGGCCTCTACTGGGGACTCTACAACCTGCACGAGCGACTTGAAAACGATCACTACGCCGCCCATAACGGCTACGAGGACGATGAAGTCCTCGGCCGCAACCCCGGAAGCGCGACCTCCGAGGAGAACGCTTCCTACAATCAGATGATCGGCGTGGTTACCAACAACTCGAGTACCTGGACGCAGATCAAGGCCGTCATCGATGTCGAAAACTACATCGACTACGTCATCACCGAGTACTTCGGCCGCAACGCTGATCTGAAGAACAACGACAACTGGCGTTGTGCCGGTGGCGGAACCGCCAACGCACCTTGGCGATTCTACTGCTGGGACACCGAGCGCATTTTCGAGAGCGAGACCAACACCAACCCCCCGAGTAACAGCGGACAATTTGACGGTGCTCTTATTTTCGATGACCTGCGCGACTATCGGGAATTCCGCGTTCTCTTCGCAGACCGTGCTTACAAACATCTCTTCAACAACGGTGCCCTCAACAACCTAAACAGCCGTGCGCGCTTCGAGAAGTTTGCCACGCTCATCGACACCGCCATCATCGGAGAGTCGGCACGTTGGGGTGACGATCGCGGCACCACTTACACTCGCGATAATCACTGGACCAGAGCGGTCTACGGAACGCCCGGAGGTCCGGGCACGAGCCCGTCCAACGGAGTGCTGGGATCGTGGTTCCCCCTGACCGGCACCACCCGCACCGACCGCATCATCACAAATTGGCAATCCAGAACATTCTCTGGCCACTCGGACACCTACCTCGGAACAATCGATGCGCCTCTGTTCATTGTAAACGGTTCCAGTCAACACGGCGGCGAGGTTCCCACAGGCGGCAGCGTTTCTGCCACAGCGACATCCGGAAGTATCTACTACACGACCGATGGCACGGACCCACGCCTCGAGGGCGGCGGACTTGCAGTGGGAGCCACACTACTCAACACCAACATCAACCCCGGCAGTAGCGGCCTCGTCCGCGCCCGTGCCCGCGTCGGCAACGGTGATTCATGGTCACCTTTGACGGAGGCTTCTTTCTACCTCGAACAACTCGCCGCACCTGGCGATCTCGTCATTGCTGAGATCCACTACAATCCCTACTCAGCNACCGCGACAGAGAACGCCACTGGTGCCGGACTGNCGATNCCACGCACCTTCAACAACGCGGACGACTTTGAGTTCATNGAGGTGCACAACATCTCAGGAAGCACGCTCAATCTGGACGGGGTCTCCTTCTCTGCAGGAATCGACTTCACNTTCGGATTGATTACCCTGGCCCCGGGCGGACGTGCTGTGGTGGTCAAGGACATCGAAGCCTTCGGCGCACGCTACCCATCGGTGACTCCTGCAGGCACCTATACCGGAAGTCTCAACAACGGCGGCGAGCAGATCGCCCTTGAGGGTGCTGCGGGCGCTCCCATCTTCGACTTCACCTACGACAACGGCGGCCAGTGGCCCGGTCGCGCCGATGGCAATGGTTCGTCGCTGGAACTGATCAGCACCGCCGGCAGCTTCACCGATCCCGACAACTGGCGATCGAGTAGCGAGTTCAACGGCTCACCCGGAGCTGCTGGAGCAGGTCCTGACGGACGCATTCTTATCAACGAGGTCCTCTCTCATTCCGACCTCCCCCAGACCGACTCCATCGAAATCTACAACACCACGGGATCGGCAATCTCCATCGGAGGCTGGGTCATTAGTGACGATAATTCCGCCTATTCCTCGTTCAGCCTTCCAGCGGCCACCATCGGAGCCGGACAGTATCTTAGCTACAATGAATCTGACTTCAATGCCGCACCGGCAAACCCTGTGACGTCCTACTCGGGAACATTGGCCGCCGCACCAACAACCGTCACCGACAATAGTCACGGCCTCAGCACAGGCGACACCATCACTATTGAAGGCTATGGCGGCACCGGAACCTACAATGACACTTGGCAGGTCACAGTCACCGGCACCAACACCTTCACCATCGATACCGCCTTCCTCGACAACCACTCCACGAAAGGCAGCTGGGCCGAGGGACGCCCCTTTGGCTTGAGCTCCGCGGAGGGAGAAACGCTCTGGCTTCTCGAAACCGACGGATCGGGTAATCCAACCCGCTTTGTTGATGTCGTCAATTTCGCCGCCGCCTTCAATGGCGAAGCCCTCGGTCGCTGGCCCAATGGTGCCGGCACGGGAACCTTGGTTTCCATGACCAGCAACACCCTTGGCTTCGAAAACCTCGGCGCTCAGGTTGGCCCGGTCATCATCTCCGAGGTGATGTATCATCCAAATCAACCGGCCGAAGACTTCTTCGAATACGTCGAAATCTGCAACACCGGGTCGGTCACAGAAAACCTCGCGAACTGGAAACTTCGCGGAGGCGCTGACTTCAACTTCACCGCCAGTCACAACCTCGCTCCCGGAGAAGGGCTCGTCATCGTCGCCTTCGATCCAGTTGCCAATACCGCAGCTGCGGCCGCCTTCCGCAGCGAATATGGCATCGATGGCACTATTCCTCTCGTCGGCCCCTTCACTGACGGACCACTCGACAACGTATCCGGCACCGTTCGTTTACAACGTCCGGATTCTCCGCCTGTCAGTGACCCGACCTTCTATCCTCAGGTCACCGAAGACGAAGTCATCTATGGAAATTCCGCACCATGGCCCACCGCAGCCGGTGGCACCGGCAATTCACTCGATCGCCTGCCTGGTTTCCTCTTCGGAAACTTCGCCACCAGTTGGACTGCCAATGATCCTACTCCCGGAGGACATACCACTAATTACGACAGCTGGGCCGAGTCTGTCTTTGGCCTCGGCAACCCGCCGAACAGCGGTGAAACGGAAGACTTCGACGGCGACTCTATTCCCAATCTGATCGAATTCGCCCTGGGGATGAACCCCCTCGTCAACGGCCCCGAACTCGCCCCTGAATTTGTGATCGAAGGACCCAATGCCACCATGACCTTCAACAAAAACCTTCTCGTGTCCGGACTGACTTACACCGTGCAAAGCTCACCAGATCTCGTCAATTGGACCCCGGTTCCTGACAGCCAGGTCTCGGTCTCCAATTTTGTGGAAATCCGAAAAGCCTCCGTCGCCCTGCCGGCGACCGGAGGCTTCTACCTCCGCCTGGTGGTCACCGACTAAATGAGACGCATCTGTGTCTACTGCGGCTTCAGCCCCGGTCTGAATCCGCAGCTCTGGGATACGGTCACGACATTTGGAAAACTCCTAATCCATAAGCCAGAGTATCAGGACAAGTGGGTTGATCGCAGTTGAATAACAGACTTTTCACTCGCCCCGATCCCTATCGGCAGCTTCATTAAGTCCATGTCCGAGCCCACTGGAATCCCCTGCTCTGCGCGCACCGAACTTGGGGGCATCATCTACCTTCCCCGCCTCGTCGATAAGATCCGTCTCATGGAAGGCGGAACCCTGCGTGAGGACTTCCACGCAAACCTAGGGCGCGGTATGGATCTCTGGACCTGCCAATTTCTGGGCGTAGATTACAACGACCTTCGCGCCCAGGTCATCGGCGGAGCTACAGACGACGAGTTCTTGGTCTGGATCAAGGAACACGGTCGCTCCCGCCCCGATTTTGAACTCGCCTGGTTCAATTCCTACATGAGAAATCGCGGCTTCCGCGATGACCTTTCCGAACGACTCGCCGAACGCAAAAAAGAAACTCCCCACACCGATCGCGACGACATCATGTCCTTCATGGATTACATCGAAGTCGACGAAGGACGGAGTCTCTAACATTCTTATCCCATGACTGATTTCCACTACCAAGATCCCTTTCCCCTCGGCCCCGACGAAACCGAGTATGAACAGCTCTCGTCCGACTTCGTCAGCGTCAGCGAATTTGAAGGGCAAGAGATCCTCAAAATCGACCCCGAAGCCCTGAGCCTCCTTTCCAACGAAGCGATCAAGGCTATTTCCTTCAAACTCCGCACCTCGCATCTCAAACAAGTCGCCGCCATTCTCGACGACCCCGAGGCCTCCGAGAACGATGTCATGGTCGCACTCATGCTTCTGAAAAATGCCAGCATCGCGGTCAATGGAATCCTCCCCGCCTGCCAAGACACCGGCACTGCCATCGTCATGGGTAAAAAAGGCGAAAACGTCCGCACCGGAGTCGATGACGCGGAATACCTCTCCAAAGGAATCCACAAAACCTATCAGGAAGAAAACCTTCGCTATTCCCAGACCGCGCCTCTCTCGATGTACGAAGAGGTCAACACCAAGACCAACCTCCCTGCGCAGATAGATCTCTACGCCACCGAAGGCTCGGCATACAAATTCCTCTTCGTCACCAAAGGCGGAGGATCAGCCAACAAAACCTTCCTCTACCAACAGACAAAGGCCCTGCTCAATCCGAAGACGCTCCGTGAATTCTGTATCGAGAAAATGAAGAGCCTCGGCACCGCAGCGTGCCCCCCTTATCACCTCGCCTTTGTCATTGGCGGCACCTCCGCCGAGACTTGCCTGAAGACCGTCAAGATGGCATCGACGCGCTACTACGACGAGCTCCCCACCAGCGGCAACGAACACGGTCGCGCCTTCCGAGATACCGAACTCGAAGCCGGGCTTCTCGAATGCGCCCGCCAAGTTGGAATCGGAGCACAATTCGGAGGAAAATACTTCGCCCTCGACGTCCGTGTCATTCGCCTCCCGCGCCACGGTGCCTCCTGCCCTGTCGGGCTCGGCGTCTCCTGCTCCGCCGACCGCCAAGCCAAGGCCAAGATTACCAAAGACGGACTCTTCCTCGAAAAACTCGAAACCAACCCAGCTCAATTCATTCCCCAAAAATACCAGGACTGGAAATTCCAGGGCGTCGAAATCGACCTCGACCAGGGCATGGAGAAAACCCTCGAAACGCTCAGCAAGTATCCCGTCACTACCGCGCTCTCCCTGAGTGGAACAATCATCGTGGCCCGAGACTCCGCCCACGCG
>NHEN01000154.1 GCA_002172625.1 Verrucomicrobiaceae bacterium TMED86
CTCGATCGCTTTCAAGCCAAACTCCTGGGCATCGCATTTTCCACCACTCCACAAGAAGCTTATTATCTACCAGTTTCAGATTGGGAATCTCTCCGCAAAAAAATTGCTCCTGTTCTGACTTCTGACTCTCTAAAAATCGGACACAATCTCAAATTCGACCTCGCCATTCTCCTCTCTCACGGTATCGCCGTGAAAGGACCATTCTTTGACACCATGCTGGCGCATATCCTTGTGGCTCCGGATCAAAAACACACCATGGATAGCTTGGCTGAGAACCTCCTTAATTACTCTCCCGTCAAGCTTGTCGATCTTTTCACTGAAAGCACAGAACCCGACGACGACCTCTTCGCTGCTGCTGCCAAAAAGAAGGCGGCCAAGGGAGACCTTGACCCGTCAGAAATCCCCACGGAAAAGCTAGCTGAATACGCAGCCGAAGATGCTGACGTGACCATCCAGCTTTTCCGCTCTCTCAAACCTCTGCTTGAAGAAAAGAAACTCCTCCCGCTCTGGGAATCCATCGAAGCCCCGCTTCTTCCTGTCCTCGTTGCCATGGAAGCCGAAGGAATCACGGTCGATCAAAATGTCCTCGACGAAGTCGGCAAAACCCTCGCCGAACGAATTGCGAAACTCAGTGTCGAAATCGAAGCCTCCGCCGGAAGACCTTTCAACCTCAACTCACCCAAACAACTCGGAGAGATTCTCTTTGGCGAAATGGAGCTGGTGGAAAAACCAAAGAAAACAAAGACCGGTCAATTCAAGACCGACGAACAAACTCTTTCTTCTCTTGCCCCCAAACACCCCATCGTTGCCAACATTCTCTCATACCGGGAAGCAAGCAAACTGAAGGGAACCTATGTCGAGGCGCTCCCTGCTCATCGCGCGCAACACTCCGGCCGGGTCCACACCCATCTTCATCAGCTCGTGACCACCACCGGACGACTCGCCTCCAGCGATCCCAATCTACAAAACATCCCGGTTCGCTCGGAAACCGGTCGGGAGTTGCGCCGGGCTTTTGTTCCCCGTGGCCCCGAATTCACCCTCCTCGCGGCAGATTACTCCCAAGTGGAACTCCGTGTGATGGCGGCTCTTTCAGGCGACCCCACCATGATCGAAGCTTTTCAAAACAATCTCGATATTCACACCGCAACCGCCGCCAAAGTATTCGGAGTCGAGATTGATGAGGTCATTCCGGACATGCGACGCACTGCCAAAATGGTAAACTTTGGCATCATCTATGGCATTTCAGCCTTTGGCCTATCACAACGTCTGGGCATTCCCCGTGGAGAAGCCAGTGAAATCATCAAGACCTACTTTGAAGAGTATCCTGCCATCAAGCAGTTCATGGAAGACACTATCGAAGATGCCCGTGAAAAAGGATACGTGGAGACCCTCGCAAAGCGCAGGCGCTATTTCAAAGACATCACCTCATCTAACGCAACCATCCGTAGCAATGCTGAACGAGCCGCGATCAACAGCCCAATTCAGGGAACAGCTGCCGATATGATCAAAATCGCCATGATTAAGGTTCAGGAGCTCCTCGTTGGAAAAAAATCCAAAATGATTCTCCAGGTCCACGATGAGCTCCTTTTCGATCTCCATCTCGATGAACAAGAGGATCTAACGCCGAAAATTGTCGAAGCGATGGAAACAGCCGTCATTTTACCTGAAAACGTCCCCATCCAAATCGACACTGGCTCGGGCGACAACTGGTTGCAAGCTCACTAGAACCCTCTACACTTCGCCCCACATGAAATTACTCCCTCTCCTTCTTTCATTTACTTTCATTATTGGTTGCCAAACCGACCCCCTAAAAAAAGACCCACCCGAGGCCAAAATTAAAGCCCCCGTCGGAACTACCGTCGTGATTGATACTAGTCGGGGAAGCATCCTCGTTGAGCTGGACGACAAGAAAGCGCCGGTCACGGTAAAAAATTTCCTCAGCTACGTGGATCAGGGCTTCTATGACAACACGACATTTCACCGCGTTATCTCCCACTTCATGATTCAGGGAGGTGGCTTCACCCTGAAGGAAGGCATCCTCAACGAAAAAATAACCGGAGCTCCCATTACCAACGAAAGCGCCCAAACCTCTCCTAATACCCGCGGCACTCTCGCCATGGCCCGCAAGCCTGATCCAAATTCCGCGACGTCCCAATTCTTTATCAATGTCGTAAACAACACCCAACTCAATCACCCAAACTCCAATGGCAGCGGCTACGCAGTTTTCGGTAAAATCATCGAGGGCATGGAAGCTGTTGATGCTATAAAGGCCGTTCAAGCCGGCGCGACTTACGCCAATGTGCTCGATGCCACGGGTATCACCATTCCAACATCGATGAAGGATGTCCCGGTTGAACCGGTCGTGATCAAATCGATCCGCCGCACCCTCAAACTTCAGTAAATTAAGATGTCTTGGCTTTTACCACTCCTGGGGTTCCTGTTGGGCTCCATTCCTTTCGGCCTTTTAATGGGAAAAATTAAAGGAATCGATATCCGCCAACATGGCTCGGGCAATATCGGAGCCACCAATGTTTTTCGCATCCTGGGAAAACAATCGGGGATCACTTGCCTCCTTCTCGACTTCACCAAAGGTCTTGTTCCGGTTCTTATCGCCAGGAATATGGTTGAACCCATGTTGGCTGAACAACAATTTACAGCTCAATCCATCGAAGTTCTCACCGCCCTTGCTTCAATCATGGGACACAATTACTCTCCATGGATCGGATTCAAAGGCGGCAAGGGAATTGCCACCACCGCCGGAGCAATCACCGCGCTGATGCCCTTCGGACTCGTCTTGCTGATTCTGGTATGGGCCATCTTCACCTTCACCACCAAGTATGTTTCAGTGGGTAGCATCGCCGCGGCCGCCTCCCTTCCCATTCTCGTCATTACCGGTTCGGCCTATCACGGCAAGCTAGCCAATGGCACCTGGAACAAACCACTCTTCATCTTCTCTCTGATCGCCGCAATTCTGGCGATCTGGAAACACCGGGCCAACATAGCCCGCCTCAAGGCGGGCACCGAAAACCACATCGGACAAAAGAAAAAGGAGGATTCAGCATGAGTTCAACCTTTGAGAACCCCCTCGTCGTCGGCTGCGGATCCTGGGGTACCGCTCTGGCCATTCTGCTGACGAACAAGTGCCCGCAAGTCCACCTCCTTGGGAGAAACCAGAGCACCGTCGACGAAATCAACTCATCGAAAGAGAACAAACACTACCTCCCCGGAATCACTCTTCCATCCAATCTCGTCACAACAACAGACCCGGGTATCGCCAATAATGCCGACCTCGTTCTTTTCGTCATTCCCACCTCCGAAACCCGCACTGCTGCCGAGAATCTCGCCAAACAGTCTATTTCAAAGACAGCCGTACTCCTCTCCTGCTCCAAAGGTATCGAAAGAGAAACCGGTAAACGCATGTCCGAAATCATTTCGGATAGTTTCTCAGAAAATCCCGTCGCGGTATTCTCGGGCCCCAACCATGCCGAGGAAATTGCCCGCGGTCTTCCCGCTGCAGCTACCATTGGCTGCTCGGATATCGCCATCGGCGAAGCTCTGCAACACACCCTTTCAAATGAACGGTTCCGCTGTTACACCAACGAAGACGTTGCGGGTATCGAATTAGGCGGAGCGCTCAAAAACATCTTCGCCATCGCGGCCGGAGTGGCCGCAGGTCTCAAGCTCGGCGACAATGCCATCTCCGCTCTCGTTACCCGGGCCCTCGCCGAAATGATTCGTCTCGGCACCCAACTCGGAGGAAATCCCGATACCTTCCCGGGCCTCTCTGGTCTCGGAGATTTAATGACAACTTGTTTCTCTCCGCATTCCCGAAACCAACGCATTGGCGTGGCTCTCGGAAAAGGACAGAAGCTCCAGGATGCCGTCGAACAACTCGGCATGGTTGCCGAAGGGGTCCCTAATACACGCTCGATCTACGAAGCCGCCAGACGAGTCGACGCCCGCACTCCGATCATCGATGTCGTTTATGCGATGCTTTACGAAAATGTCCCGCCCGCCGAAGCTCTCGACCGACTCTTCAGACAAAGCCCGCGTAACGAAGTCGAATAGTCAGGAGTCCTTTTAAAAAGATCGCGAATCTCAGAGAGAAGCACCTCCTGCGCAGGAAGCTCGGCTGGAGCCCCAACTTCCTCCTCCTTCTTGATTGATCCCATAAGCTTCTCAATCACGATAAAGAGGTTCTTCCGGTTTATCTGCGGCTTAGAACTGCCGGAGCGCTGGTGTTACCATAGCGATCCACCGAGCTCACTGCGACCGCATCTGGTGTCCCGCGCAGCGTCGCACTTTTGCCACTCGTGGCATAGATGAAAACCCATTGCTTACCGTAGCGGGCCTGAACCGCGTATTTCGAACACCCCACAACCGGTGACCAGGTCACGGAAATACCGCCACTTCCCTTCCCAGCCTTGACCGCCGGAGTATCAGGTGGAGCATTGCTAATCCACGGCATGGGGGGAACCAAAGCCGCCTGCTGATAGAAATTCTTCGCCAAACCATCACTGACTCCACCTCGATTCTGCATCAAGGATTTCATACTCCAAAAAACATGCCCTACATAGTTTCGACCGACACTCCGGGAAAGCGACACCTGATTAATGATCTCGCTCGCCGGACGTCCTGGGTCCTCCGATGACAGCACCCGCGAAGCAGCAATCCCCGGCCAAACCGGACGTTTCCCCTGCATACGCCACCAACTTAAGAGCTTGGTGTAACTCTGTGGACCCTCAATTCGCCAATACAATTGAGGCGACAAATAATCGCACCAGCCATTAGCCAGCCATTTCCTTGAATCCGCGGAGAGGTGACGATAGGAATCAATCGAAGCTGTCGTCCCGGCCGGCACGCCTGGCCGCCAAATCCCAAACGGACTAATACCAACCCTGACCCAGGGCTTCTTTTGCTTCACCGAACGATACATCCGCTCTACGAATCCATCGACGATCACCCGTCGTGCTGCCGGAGTTTTCCCATCAGGAAAGATTTGTTTGGGTTCACCATTTTTTGTGACATCCGGATAAGGATAAAAGTAGTCATCAATATGCACGCCATCCACATCGTAACGACTCACCACATCCAGAATCGTCCCCAAGGCCCGTTGTTGGGTAAATCGGCTTGAGGGATCCATCCAGCGATAGGATTTAAAATTCTTAATCACGCTGGGGTTGGTTCGCGTCACATGATTCCGAGCCGTAGGAATCTCACTATTCGGTAAAGCGCGAAAAGGATTAAACCAGGCATGCACTTCGATTCCTCTGGCATGCGCCTGTTGAATACAATAAGCCAGCGGGTCATAACCCGGAGAATCCCCCTGGGTCCCACTCACCCAATGACTCCACGGCTCCAAATTTGAACGATAGACGGCATCAGCATTGGGACGCACCTGGAAGATGATCGCGTTCATGCGCATGGAGGCCATCTTGTCCAAGATCCGCCTCATTTCCGCTTGCTGAGCTGACGCTCCCAATCCCTTCTTGCTCGGCCAATCGATATTGAACACACAAGCCACCCAGGCCGCCCGGAACTCCCGCGGAACTACGGGAACTCTCTCACGGCCCGGAGCATAACTCTGCCCAAGCAAAGGACACAAAAGGAGGAAAAAAGCGATCAACCGAAATACCATTTCACCGAATCTTCTACTCAATTCACCGCCCAACCCGCGAGCAGAATCGCCCTAACTCAACCCTCCACGACGCCTCATGACCCATTCCGTGGTCAGAAAAAGTGCCAGCAATCCGAAGATCAACCATCGATCCCACAAGGATGTTTCCCTGAGTTCCTCTCTGGTTTCCTCCTCTGTGACAAAGAGATCAGCCAGATTTCCTTCCCCATCGAAAACCCGCCCACCGGACATTTGGGCCACGCTTTCAAGAAGCGGAAGATTTAACGTCGTCTCGGAAAGTTCCACCGCACTCAGAGAGCCCACCACCCGAAAATTAGTCAAAAGCTCATCCTCAACGGTGTCACCATTTAGAAAAATCTCGTAGTTTCCCGGCTTCCGGAATGGTCCCGCCAAAGCCGTGTGTAATCCATTAGAATCCTCGCGGTAAGATAGATCCACAGTCGTTGTTTGCCCGGACTCATGGCGAACTTCGGCAGTCAACGATTTATCTTCAATGGGATTTAACGATTCATCCCGAAGGCGGGCCATAATGCGGACTTCATCGTCTCCGGTGTAAGTCAGCTGGTCAGTCCCCAGACGCGCCTTGTTGTTTCCCGAACGGAGATTCGGCCCGGCGCCCCAACGCACCAACTGTCCCCAAAAACGGTGATGGTAAACATCGCCGACACCTTCCCGCAACCTCCAGGTGCGATCGGTGAGAAGTATCGCAACTTTACCTTTACCTGTTTGGCGGGTAACCAAAAGAGCATTTTCAGCTTCGCGCTCCCGTCGTTTAGCAACTTCGATGAGCGCCGCATCGAGAGACGCTGCGGAATTCACCGTCCGCTTGGCCTTATCAACACTTTCGGCATGTAGGAGAACTTCGGCCCCTCCTTTCAGACCTTTCACGGGGTGACGCCAGCGAAGCTCTGGGAACCGCTCCCAGAGTTGCTCATTCCTCATCTGCCCTTCAACCTGCGCGGTTACCGGATGGGTTCGTCCGGTGTTTGTCAGAGCGAAATTAAAGGTGCCATCACTTCCAAAATAGGTCCGCTTGGACACTTCGTAGTCAACAGGCACCAAACTCTGTGCGACCTCCGATTCGTAAGCATGTGGCATCGACTGTGGCCCAGCCACCATAATCAATAAAGCCGCACGATTGCGGACACAACTCGAAATAATCTCCCACTGCTCATTAGTGATCGCATCCCGGCCCACATCGCCAAGAATGATCACGTCAAATTTTCGCCACTCCTCCTCTGTTTCAGGAAGAGCCGTTGCATTAGCTTCTCCGAAGGGACGACTCGCGGAAGCCACCACTCTCTTCGCTGATTGTCCTGAAATACGATCCGGCTCCATGAGAACGGACTGTAGATGGATCGACTGATCACGCCCGTAGAAGAGATTGCGTAAATAACGGAACTCCCACCTCGGAGTTTGATCAATCAACAGCACGTTGGTTCGGGCATCACTCACCACAGTTTGAAATCCCCATTCGTTATTATTATCGAAGGTTTCATTCTCCAGACCGTTCAACACAACCCGGTATTCTCCGATGCCACCTTCTTCGGGAAGGTGACGAAATTTCACTTCCTCACGGTGATTGTCCTGGGGAATGGAAATTTGCCGCGAGTCGATTTTCTCATCGCCGGAATATAAATCCACCGTCGCTTTCTTCCCGCGATAACCATTAAACTTCAACGAGGTCGCCACCCGGATTCGATCCCCGAGATAAACTGCATCAGGTGATTTCACCGAAATAATTGACGCATCCTTCGGCGGATTTTCACTTCCAATTGGAATCACCGCAATTGGTGCATCGAGAATTCCAAAACGCCGCGCCGCGTCGTCAACACTGCCTGGACGGTTGTGACGACCATCACTCAACATGACCACCCCTGCCAGCTGATCGGGGGGCACTTGCTCTAGAACACTCTCCAATGCGCCGGCAATATCCGTGGCCTGATCCCATCCTTCAACAGCATCGTCATCTTCCATCAACGCCCGTCGTGCCGCGCGAACTGTTCGAACTCCGACTTTTCCATCCAGCGCCTCAACAACACCACTTCCAGCCAAAATCTCTTCCGCTAATTCCTGACGTGTCTTGGTCGCTCCCTCATCAATCAAATGCATCGACGCCGAATCATCTATCAAGAGAACAATCTCACGGCGTATCTCACGATCAACATAGCGGCTCCAAACCGGCTCCAGTAAAATCCAACATAACAAGAGAAGCTGGGAGATCCTCAACGCCACCAACCAGCGCCCTCGTTTCTCCCCGACAGCTTCCCGCTCGTAGCGATAAGACCACAAAATAAGCTCTGCCCCCAGCGCGCCGATCAGGGGAACACTCCACTGAGGCCAATCGGGACTCAGATCAAGCCAACGATTCAATAAGATTACCAGGCCCCAAAACAGGCCGAACATCACGGCTCCTCGCAAAATCACTCTCATCGGACTCCTCCTTTCGTTTGAGCTACTGATTTCGAAAACTCACTCGGAACCTCATCGCGTTTTTCAAAATCAACCCTAACCTCTTCACCCGCTCTTCGTGATTTTGAAACCCAGCGGGCAAGCAAGCCTTCCAAGAAAAATAGAACTAGAGCAGCAATCGCAATGACCTTCCAAATCTCCCGTCCAAAACCTTCGCCACGCAGAACCGAAAGCATGTTGTCAATCGAGCCCAATTCCATCAAATCAATCTCCCGCTTGATCAACTTGCGGTCATCATCGTTCCAACGGTCGAATCGACTTTCACCACCTTCACGTTTCACAACCAAGGGAAGCGTCTCTTTACCTTCCACATCGGACCGCATACCAGCGGGCACCTCAAGTTGATACTGACCAGGAAGGGCTGACCCATCCACCTCAAGCAGACGACCTCTCCGCCCCTGCGTCGCAGCGACATCTCTCTCCCGTCCTTTGGGATCGAGCGCCCTTGAGGTTGCCAGAACGACATCTTCATCATCTTTAACAACCGCCAGGAAGGCCGAAGCCGGAACAATTTCAGAAACCCGATCCGGACGCCTCCAACTCAATGACACGAAGGCCTCCCCCGAACCTTCTCGATATTCGGCCCGGAATGGCACGATCTCTCCCGCCACTAAATTAATTTTCTTGGAACGTCTCGTCCCCCCCTCCGCCTTGAGAACTTCATCGCCATCAAGCCACAACTTAAATTTGTCATCAACGATCGCTTCAAAAACATATTCACCCGATTGAGGCGGCAAAAGAGAGCCCTGCCATTTCACCACAAATTCATCTGCCTTGAGTCCCTTCTCTGGAGGACCGCCCCGCCAATTGAAATTGATCGCCGAGTCGACGCGATTGAGCATTTCGCCCTTCTCTCCATTCTTTCCGTCTAGATAGCTGGCTCGCAAACCTCCTCCGGTCGGAAGGGATAAGGTCGGACTCCAACTCGCCTTGATATTCAATTCGACTCCTTTGCCTCCCGCCAACCAGTTGGTCAATTCATGAACCAAAGGTACAAAACTCGGCCGGGCCGGCAGACTCCCCATCCGGGCATCAAGGCCGGTCGTGGTAACGACAACACGGCCATGTCCGTATGCCCGGGTCGCCATGAAAATTTCTCCGTCGGCATAGCGGGCTGCCGCCTGGGCCCCACTCACAAGGCCCGTAGATTCACGATATCCCAGGACAACACCCTCGGCCAGATCATCACCTGCCGCTTCTTTAAAAATCCTTAAAACAGGATGATCGAACGTTCCCTGAGCCACGCGAACTCCATTCTCCGGCAGGTTCATTTTCCCCAACTTTATGGGAACAACCGGGCCGTCCCCCCCTTGCCAATTTTGATAAAAGTCCTCTTCAATATTCGGACCCGCCAAGATCCAAAGGCCACCACCTTTCAGAACAAAATCAACCAGCTTTGCGGAGGCGTCCGAGGGGAGTCTCGTCACATCAGCCAAAACCACGACGGTATCATTCTCAAGAGTTTCGTTCACAAAGGCATTTGCCTCAACCACCCGAGGATCAACAAACACCGCAGATTCCGTATCAGCAGGCGCCAAAGCTAATCCCAAATAGCCACCTGCCCGCTCAAAAAACGACGCCCCGCTATTTCCTTCCACGATTAAGACCGGGAGAGTTTCCTTCACCCAAAGCACCCGCTCACTGACGTCGTCACCAATTAAATCATCCTTACTAGCCAAGGCTACCTTGATAACCTGCGGACCCGCTTTCGTAAACCGATGACGGTAATCAATAACTTCTTCTCCCCCGGGGATCAGTTGCCCAACACCTTTTGACTCCAATTCCTTTCCCTCCACAGTCACCTTCAACAATCCCGGCGTAATCACTTCTGTTCCGGTGTTCTCAACACGTACCCTGATCATCACCTCACGATCTGTCCCCACGATCTCACGGGATAATTCAATTTCTGAAATAGAAACATTTCTCAAATTTTCAGGTGGTGGAAATGACCTTACCAACAATCTCGGCTTTGCTGGAAGCCCATCCCAGGCATCCCCCAAGTTACTCCACGCCGTAGTACTCTCCAATTGCCATCCAACCCTCTGCTGATCGGTAAAGACGACAATATCTTTTGTTGCTGCCCGACCTTCGGCCAGTGTGAGTGTTGCCACACCCAAGGCCTCTTGAGCCCTAAACGGACCACCCACCGGCTCCAATTGATCGAGAACCTCGAGAACGTCGGCCCGATGTGTTAATGGATTTCCGGTCCGCATCTCTGGCGCAGGCCCCCCGAGCACCACTGAAAACGCCGTTCCTTTTGGCGCATCTTTGACAAAGCGGCGGGCTTCTGCAATTGCACGGGAAAAAGCCGTCTGTCCCTCGGTCTGAATCAACATTGAAGTCGACCCATCAATTACAAGCGCGACATCTCTTCGGGGACTCGTTTGGAAACGACTCAAATTTAGATTCTTCTCCTGCCAACTGATGAATCCCGCACCACTAATCAAAACCAACGCGATCACTCGCATAATCCAGGTTGCCTTTAATGAAGAAAGAACGAAGGAGCCTCCCAGAAATGCCATCCCAAGTAAACCAAGCGGCAGGACAAAGAGCCACGGAATTTGCGAATCGGGCGGAACGAATGGCCGCGAAACAGCCAGTGCAATCAGCGCAATCAGAAGGCATCGTGCCGCCATAAGAAGAAAATCCTCCCACTCCATTCGCTTGCGTCGTGCCGCCACGGTATCGAAAAGAAAGCGCATCGCGCCCCAATCGTATGGCTTGGCAGCCTGCTTGCGAATCAGGTGTAGGATTATCGGGACCAAGACCCCGGCGAGACCAAACAAAAGTAATGGATTCAGAAAGAGCATCGCTTACTTCTTCCTCCTTCCCAGATAACGCACCAAAGCATCAGGAACCGACGTCTTCGTCGTCACCGGCACATAATCTGCGCGAAGATTTCCACAGACCGACTCAATCGAATCAATAAATTCACGAAGTTTTTCGAGATAAGCCGCCCGCACGGCCTGCGGATCGATGCGCATCATCTCTTCAACCCCCTCCAGATCCCGGAAGCGCTGGAAAGACTGGAAAGGAAAACTCAGTTCCTCTTCAGCCAATACGTGGAACACAACAAGCTCGTGCTGACGGTAGTCAAAATGGTGCAGCGCCTCGACAACCTCGGAAGGATCATCAAAAAGGTCACTAATCAAAATCACCAGGCCACGCTTAGGAATTCGCTCAGCCACTTCGTGAAGTACTTTTCCAACTCCTGTTTCTTTCCCTGGCTCGGTCGTATACAGCTCTTCACAGATTCGACGAACCTGACTCGGGCGGTTCTCCGCACGCATCAAGGTTTTGATTTCGTCATCGAAGGTCACCAATCCGGCAGCGTCTCCCTGCTTGATATAGAGATACGAAAGCGCCGCTGCCAGATAGCGACCGTATTCAAATTTCGAAAGCACTTCCCCGTTGATCTCGGTTCCCTCGTCACCTTTGAAATTCATCGAGCCAGAGACATCCAGAACGATGGTCGCACGAAGGTTGGTTTCTTCAATGAACTGCTTAATGACATTGCGGTCACTCTTGGCCATGACCCGCCAATCAAGATTTCGCAAGTCGTCACCATAGGTATATTCACGGTGTTCCGCAAATTCCACTGACACCCCCTTATCCGGACTGGTGTGCCTTCCGGTCAGAGTGCCCTGCTTTCGCAGACGGGCCAGCCATTCGAGCCGTCTGATCCCGCCGAGCACTTCGGGCGCAAGGAGGCGCATGCACTCCGGCATTTTCAAATGCTCACTCTCCCCGGCCATCGTAATCCTATTTAGGTAGTCGCTTAAATTTCGATCTTACTGTCACCGCCACCGAGCTCTTCAACGAGTCGACGAATGATATCGTCGCTCTTCACTCCAGCCGCTTCCGCATTGAATGTCGTAAGGACCCTGTGTCGCAGGACAGGCAAGGCAACCGCTGCTACATCGCCGGTGGTGGCATGAAGCCGTCCGCGAAGTACGGCATGCGCTTTGGCCGCTGAAATCAGGGAAATACCAGCACGCGGACCCGCTCCCCAGCCCACCATTTCCTTCACAAAGCTTGGAGCTTCATCCGAACCAGGTCGGGTGGCACGAGCCAGTTTGGCGGCAAAATCAATCACATGATCGCCAACCGGAACCCGCTTCACAATCTGCTGTAGTTCGATGATCTCCGCACCCGACATGAGTGGCGAAACTTTCGCAGAGTTAGGACTCGTAACACGACGAATAATCTCCCTCTCTTCTTCACCGGTGGGATAATCGACAATAATATTAAAAAGGAATCGATCGAGCTGGGCTTCTGGAAGTGGATAGGTTCCTTCCTGCTCAATTGGGTTCTGAGTTGCCAAAACAAAAAATGGATCGGGAAGCTGCAGCGTGCGCTCGCCNACAGTGACGTGGTGTTCCTGCATCGCCTCGAGAAGGGCTGCCTGCGTTTTGGGCGGTGTCCGGTTAATTTCATCCGCCAGCACCATGCTCGCAAAAAGCGGGCCATTCACAAACCGGAAGCCACGATGACCGGTTTCCGGGTCCACCTCTAACACATCAGTTCCGGTGATATCAGCAGGCATGAGATCGGGCGTGAACTGAATCCGCTTATACTCCAGCTCCAGAGCTTCGGAAACCGTCGAGACCAAAAGCGTCTTCGCCAAGCCCGGAACACCTACTAGAAGGGCATGTCCCCGGCAAAACATGGCCATCAAAACCTGCTCAACCACTTTTTCCTGACCCACAATTACCTGGGCCANCTCTTCCTTCATTCGCTGATAGCTTCCGTGCAGCCGTTCTACTGCTTCCTTGTCGTCACTCATGTCAAACTCACCCTACGGGAAAGCCTTCCTGTCTCTTGCGTCTTTGAGGAAGAAAAAGCGGAAAAATCACTCCGCCCACAAAAATGTCAAATTCGAACATCTAACGGGACCATCACCCCCGCTTCCGCGAATCTNCACTTCGGACGGAGATTTCGCTCCCCTCCCAAAACCGGGCGGCTGTGATTGGCTATCGAGTCACAATGAACCGCGCCAAACCTATCGCCAGTTTCTCAACTCCCGCCCCATCATGCCCGGTGCCGGGGCCAGGGGGGCGAAATATTACTTACCTCCGAGCACTCGGCAAATTTCCCGAATCCGCTCCGAAGATCGCGCCCCCCATAAATACATGGAGGCCTGCTTTCATCCCATGACAGTTAAAGCGGCCCCCNCCCCCGGTGTCNCAAAGACCCGCCCTGGAACCTTCAGCTTCGCCCGCTATGAGGTCCCGCCATCGCGCTCAAATTCGACCCCGCCGTTCACCACCAAAACCTTACCACTTTCCTCAATGATCACAAAATGACTGACGAAGCGAAGTGGTTTGAAAAGCGAATTTAGAAAATCAATCCCTCTTCCGAGGACGNATAGAAATTAATGACCGAAAAACATCNGCCCGAATCCATCGGATCGTTTCTGCATGCTTGGTTGGGTAAAAATTATCCATCACCCCCACCAGATTCACCCCATCGATCTTCGTCCATCCCACTCCCGCCATTTCGTGTCCCCAAGACAGATGGGGTTTATGAGGTANCCGCACCGTGCAGGAAAGCAGCACCGGCCTCCCCGCTTTGATCTCTTCCCTCAGTAACTCAATTGAAAATCGCGCGATGCGACAATCGACCCCAACGTTCTTATCCTTGGCATCAGCCTGAATCGCCCTGGCGAGATCGTGAGGAAACGCTCCCGCGAGCGTCATTCCGTTAGCCGTAAATCCATCAGTATCGGAAAAAGCGACCATCTTTAACCGAGCCCGTAATCGCCGCGTNATGTCCGCAGGCNTTTCGCCGTCTTCACCCCGCCATTGCGGAAACTTTTTATCCACCCAAAAGGACACCACGCTCGCTGCAGCAGTCGGCACGCATCCGGAAGCAATCACCTTCCCATCCTCTTCCTCAATTGGAAACTGTTGCAAATTCGGAATCCCCGAAATCNCNTTTCCGATTTCTANTTTNGCNTCCAGAGTAAATTCTACAATTCGTCCTTCACCGCCCTGATCCCACATCATTATTCCTTTGCCTTCACCCGGCCCCTTGATCTCCNCGACCCACACCGGTGGCAAACCCGTCGGGTGGGCTAAATCTTTTTTNTGCAAAACCAGTTTCACGGCATTCAATTTTGCACCTTTCCAATCCTTGGCCCAATNCTGAGAAATAATCTCCTTTAGNATCGCATCACCTCTCTCCTTTCCNCCATCAACGACAACTTGAGAATGCCCCGTGATCATCGACAGCATTCCGAACACTAAAACAAAACATCGCATAGAATTCATCACAGTTTTAAGTAAGCGCCTCGCGAAATTCACACAAAACCTTTTCAATATCCTTCGCGGAAATATCCAAATGCGTTACCAGACGAATTTTTTCGCCCGTGTATCCAGCCATCAAAATTCCACTCGCNTCCATTCTTTCCGCCAGATGGGTCGNCTCTCCNCCAACGTCCACAAAAACCATATTCGTCTGCACGGGATCTACCTTTACCCCCGGGATTTCGGCAAGCCCTTCGGCGAGAGTTAGCGCATTGGCATGATCCTCCGCCAATCGCTCCACATGATTCTCCAAGGCATGAATTCCCGCTGCAGCCAACAAGCCTGATTGGCGCATCCCGCCGCCTAACATTTTTCGCGAACGCTTCCCTTCTTTGATGAATTCCTCCGACGCAACCAAAACGGAACCAACCGGCGCCCCGAGTCCCTTCGAGAGGCACAGTGACACCGAGTCGAATGGTGTCGCGACTTTCGATGCCGGCACCCCAGAAACAACCGCCGCATTAAAGATCCGCGCTCCATCCAGGTGCAACGATAGCCCATACTTCTCCGCGAAGGGCCTGACTGCTTCAAGGTACTCCAACGGGAGAGCCTTTCCCCAGGTCGTGTTCTCAAGACAAAGAAGGCGGCTCCGAACATAGTGAAAATCATCAGGCTTCACCAGCGCTGCCAGCTTTTCAAAATCCAAGGTCCCGTCCGCTTCCTGTTCAAGCGGCTGAGGTTGAATACTGCCAAAAACCGCTCCGCCGCCGCCTTCGAAAAGATAGGCATGCGCGGTCTGCCCGACCAAGTATTCATCGCCCCGACCACAATGAGTCAGTAAGGCACATAAATTACTCTGCGTCCCACTGGGAACAAACATCCCCGCTTCTTTTCCCAACATTCCGGCTGCGAGTTCTTCGAGCCGGGTCACAGTAGGATCGTCACCAAAGACATCATCTCCAAGCTTCGCCCTCCCCATTGCATTCCGCATGGAAGAGGTCGGGCGGGTCACCGTGTCACTGCGCAAATCGATTGGCATTCTTATGCTCTAAAGAAATGAAAACTGATCGACAAGACAAAGCGACTCAGCGAATCTGGCGCTCTTCCCATGACGCTCCGCTTCCTTTTCCTCTCAGCACTTTCGGCAACATGCCTCCAGGCGACTCCAGGTGCGCAGGTTGAGCGCTCACTGAAAATCGACGAGAAGACAAGCGTTTCCTACCTCCGGTATCTTCCCCAAGATTTCGACAAATCAAAAAAATGGCCGCTCCTTCTCTTCCTCCATGGCCGGGGAGAAAGTAATGGCCCGCTTTCCGGCCTCAAAAAATGGGGCCCGTGCCGCTTAGTTGAGGAAGGCAAAGAGTTTCCCTACATCATTATCTCACCCCAATGCCCAAAAACTGCCTGGTGGTCCAATGACGACCAGCAAGTGATCCTCGAGTCCCTCCTCGCCCACATTCAGAAAACCTTCCCGATCGACAAATCCCGCATCTACCTCACCGGCCTCAGCATGGGAGGCTTCGGCTCCTGGGAATTAGCGGCAAGAAACCCTAAGACCTTCGCCGCCGTCCTCCCGATCTGTGGCGGCGGCAATCCCAAGAACGGACCCAAGCTCCTGAACACTCCAATTTGGGCCTGGCACGGAACAAGCGATAAGATCGTGCCCATCGGAAAATCGAGCGATATGGTTCTAGCCGTCAAACGAGCAGGCGGAACAAAAATTAAATTCACCAGGCTCATCGGTGTTGGGCACGTATCCTGGCCAAAGGCCTACGATGACCCAAAGGTCTGGGAATGGTTCGATCGGCAAAAACGATCCGCTCCCGAAGAATAAAAAAGCGCCACGGAGAACCTTTCCCCATGGCGCTTTAAAAAGTAAGTTACTTTAGTCTTCGTAGGAACCCTCCACCCGGGCGGCCACGTCACGGTAACCGTAATCGACCTCGTATATTTGCTTAAAGCAATCGAGGGCCTCATCCTTACGCCCCGCCTCGTGATAAATGCACCCCAATTCGTAGAGAATTTCCTTTTTCACGTTATCCATCACGGTGAGTTCGGAGTTTGCATCACTCAGCTGCTTGATTGCCAGGTCAGTCATCCCTTTGGCTGCAAATGTCCGACCAAGAAGCAGAAGCACCTTGGTGCGAATGTGAGGATTGCGGGTGGCCTGCTGAAGGTGCGGAATCGCTTCACTGTGCTCCCCTGAATCGTAGTAGGCCAAGCCAAGGTCGTAACGGAGCTTTGGATCGGTGGGGTTTTGCTTCACTCGCTCTTCACATTCTTCGACACGCTCCTTGACGCGCGACGCGCTGATCTCGGCAAGCTGGGCCTGCAGTTCTTCATTATCCGGGTCTGCCTCGGCAGCTGCAGTGACATCCTTGATGTATTGATCAGCGGCGTTATCCTTCATGCTCGCCGCCTTATTCTTAAGGGCAACATCGCCATCGGATAGCTGGTGAGCCCAATCGTAGAACTGATAAGCGTTAGCCCATTCTTCGAGTTGCTCGTAGGTATTTGCGAGCTGCTTGACCACGGCGAGATTATTGGCATCCTGCTGGTACTCCCCGACCAACTCCGCAGCACGATCCTGCAACTGGTCTTTGGTAAGTGCCGTTCGAGAGGCCTTTTCTAGTTCAGCAGCGCCAGCGGAATCGACTTTAATTCCGGAGTTATCATCAGTCAGGTTTTGCTGCATCGAGGCCTTTGCTGAGGAATCCTTTTCACCTTTCACCGCAGCGCCGTCAGCGGGGTCATGCTTGACGATATCACGATAAACGGAAGCGGCCTCCATGTGCATGTCACGGGCCACATAAAACTGAGCCAATTTATGAGCCACCTTGGTATTCTCAGGATTCCCCTTGCGGGCAGTCTCGAGAGCAAATGCCGCCGTATCGAGCAAGTTCATACGCAAGCCGACATCGTGGAGAGTCTCGTTGATCCCAAGGTTAAAGGGATCCTTCTCAAGTTCTTTTTCAATGGCAACCAAAGCACCGGGAGCATCTTTTTTCGCCTGGCGGGAAATTGCACCTCCTCCTCCGGACCCAAACATACCTTTCTTGGCTGATCCTGGAGAAGCTCCCGTCGCCATAATGGCAGCCTGACGAACCAATTTGCGGGCATTGAGAAAGCCTGGCACTTCTTTCAAGATCGCTTGAAGGAATTTGATGGCATATCCTGGATTATTACGCTCCACACTGGCTTTAGCGCTTTTCCAGTGATCTTTCAGGTTTGCGGGGAGTTCTACTTCGGTGATTTCTCGGATTTCTTGGTCAGACATACTCTATGTGCGTGGGCTGGTGTGATGCCCAGAAATGAAGCGCGTATTTCAGGCCTTTGCAAGCTCCCAAGATGTCCAAACTCCAATAAAATGAAAGAATTGCAAAAACAGAGCTATAGCCCGGAGCAAATCAGGCTTTGATCCATTGCCTGGGCAGGGTTCTCGGAGCTGCTCTCCCCGACCACCACCGCAGGAACACCCGCAACGGTCTTATGCGCAGCGACATCATTCAAGACGACGCTACCGGCGCCGATCTTGGCGCCTTTGCCAATTTCAACCCGGCCCAAAATCTTGGCACCCGCTCCAATGAGAACGCCGGAGCGCACAATGGGATGTCGATCACCCGACTCTTTTCCGGTTCCCCCAAGGGTCACCTCATGCAGAATGGAAACGTTATCCTCTACAATCGTCGTTTCTCCCATCACCACACTGGTAGCGTGATCGAGGAAAATCCCGCAGCCCAAATGCGCTGCAGGGTGAATATCAACGCCGAAAACCTCAGAGGAAAGACTTTGAAAATACAAAGCTAGATCGCATCGGCTATTTTTCCATAACTGATGACTCAACCGGTAGGTGGAAATTGCCAAAAACCCCTTATAGAACAACAAAGGTTGAATCATGGAAGTGCACGCCGGATCACGATCTTTAATCGCCATCATATCCGACACCATACTCAGCGCGAGCTCCGGATGGGCGACTAGGACTTCCTCTAACAAAGGAAATAGCTCATTGCGCGTCATATCCTCGCGAGCCAGCTTTCGGGCCAAACGAGCGGATATCGCCTCGTGAAACGAAGCCCGTGAAAGAAAAACGTCCTCCATCAACGAAACCAAACGATGCTCAGAGGCGGCAATGCGTTCTGCCTCCTGCAAAACGTTCCGCCATACCTTCCCGATATCTGGACGACCTTCAGCACAGAGAAGATCTTTCTCCGGACTAGCGCTCGGCGATTTTTTATGTTTTCCTTCCATGAGTGAGGATCTCCCAGAAACTAGATTACGCAAGCCGGGCAATGGTGCACCTTGCACGCAAGCACGACGGGCAGTCGGTTGTTCGGGCGGATGATATTGCAGAGAGTGAAGCAATACCATCCAGTTTTTTGGCACAAATTCTTCACGAACTCAAAAGAACCGGTTTGGTCACCAGCAGACGTGGAAAAACCGGAGGTTGGAAACTTACTTCCGACCCTGCCGAAACAACTCTGCTCTCCGTTGTGGAAGCCCTGGAACCCGAGAGTCTTGGGCAACATCTTGACACTGCCGGCGACTCGGGAGCGGCCGTCTCCAAGACCTGGGAGGAAGTGCGACAAATCAGCCGGAAAATCCTCGAAAAACATACCCTTGAGTCGATGGCTGCCAGCGCCGAACCAATGTTCTATATTTAGGGTGGAAAATCCGGACCCCCTAAAAAGGAATCCGGATTTTGGAAACATTTTCTCTATTCAGGCAACTCAGCCACGGGAAGATTGGTGACCTCCTCACGATAGCTTTCAGCAAGCGGAGTACTCAGATAACGCTCGGTTGATGAACATCCAACGGTCACAATGCGCTTTCCTTTAAATTCGGGACGCTTAGCAACCTCAATGGCAGACCATACGTTGGCTCCGGTTGATATCCCTGCCGGAATCCCTTCAAGCTGGGCCAATTTCTGTGCCATTTCAAAGGCATCCTCATTGGTCACCGTAATCGTTCCATCGACAATCTCGGTATTGAGGTTTGGAGGAATGAAACCTGCCCCTATTCCTTGGATTTTATGAGGCCCGGGAGATCCACCACCGATGACGGGACTGTTCTCGGGCTCAACTGCGATCGCTACAAAATCAGGATTTCTCGATTTAATAACCTCCGCAACTCCGGTGATCGTTCCTCCGGTTCCCACTCCCGTCACGATGGCATCAATGTTGCCCTCTGAATCAGCCCAAATCTCCTCAGCCGTAGTCTGACGATGAATTTCCGGGTTCGCTGGGTTATCAAACTGACTGGGACCAAAAGCGGAGAGATCTTCGGCGAGTAGTTGCTTGGCCTTGGCGATCGCTCCACCCATTCCTTTTGGTCCGGGAGTTAAAACGATCTCAGCGCCCAGACTACGAAGAAGAACACGACGTTCGATCGACATCGTTTCTGGCATCGTCAGGATACACTTGTATCCCTTGGCGCGAGCAACAAAAGCCAGCGCAATTCCGGTATTGCCTGAGGTGGCTTCGATAATTGATCCACCGGGCTTCAATTGACCATCTGCCTCGGCGACCTCAATCATCGATTTTCCAATTCGGTCTTTGACGCTAAAGAGTGGGTTAAAGAATTCAGCCTTCACATACACCTCGGCCTCGAGCCCTTCGGTGACGTGGTTCAGCTTGATCAGCGGAGTGTTTCCGACGGTATCTACAATATTGCTGGCTATGCTCATCTTGTCTTTTTGGTTAAATTTGAAAGTCATTCTCTCCAGATTGTTCGTGGAGTCCACACTCATATTTTTGCCCCCCGAAGCGCGTCGACTCGGCATCTTCGCCTGCCATCGGCTTCCGCGTTGAGTGCCAATCGCCCATGGTGAGATAGCCCTCTCTTTCGAGCGGATGCTTCGGAAGTCTGTTGTCGTAAAAGTAGGAGGACACCTGGGCGTCGGCCCAATCAAGAATTGGGTAAACCTTAAGGGTGGCACTTTGTTGCTCGGCCAATGCGCGGTTGGCACGAGTCGATGACTGACTACGACGCAATCCACTGAGCCAAATGTCTGCCCCAATTTCCTGCAATGCCCTATTCATCGGCTCAACCTTATTGATCGTAGCATACTTTTGCTGCTCCCCCTTATCCCCGGCCCAAAGTTCACCCCAAAGAGCTTCCTGATGAGCTGCGGTGTAACGGGGAACATAACGCCGAAGATCCACATCAAGCATCTCACTCAACTCATTGATGTAGCGATAACTCTCCGGGAAAAGATAACCGGTATCGACAAAAATCACCGGGATCTTTGGTGCATGGGTTGAAATCAAATGCAGCATCACAGCCGCTTGCAGGCCGAAACTCGAACTTGCCACCACCCGATCACCATAAGTCTCGTAGAGCCAGGCAATCCGCTCACCAGCCTTCTGGCTCTCGAGCATACTCGCGATCTCTTCTGCTTCAGTAATGATAGCCGACATTTTTTCTAAGCCGAAGTAACTTCGGGTTTCAAATTCTCATGGAAGTCCAGCCCATTGACCGTGGCGTTCACGTATCCGGCACGAATCACGAAGTCTCCGAAGGATTCACCATCTTCCCGTGACTTGGCGTAATCGAGAATGATTGGACCAAGCACTGCTTTGATCTCTGTTCTGGGCAGAGCCTCGCGATACAACTTATTCAAGCGATCACCCGCATGACCTCCACCGAGATAGAGGTTGTATTTTCCGGGTGCACGACCAACGAAGGCGATCTCCGACAAGAAGGGTCGGCCACAACCATTGGGACATCCGGTCATGCGAATGGTAATGGCATCGTGGCGCAATCCCGCTTCCTCGATCACCTCTTCAAGCTCGGTAATCACTCCCGGCAGACCACGTTCAGCTTCCGCAAGCGCAAGCCCGCAGGTTGGCAACGACACACAAGCGATGGAATTCAAGCGGAGCGCCGAACGCTCGTGGGAATTGAGCATTCCGTGTTCCTCCAGCAAGGCTTCGATTCCGGGGCGATCTTCGGGCGTTACATTAGCGATGATCAAATTCTGATTCCCAGTCAGGCGGAAATCTCCCTTATGAATCTCGGCAATCTTGCGGAGACCGGTCCTCACCGTCGAATCACCATCATCACGAACACGCCCACCTTCGATAAATAAGTTCAGATGGAAATTCCCCTGATGATCTTCAACCCAACCAAAGCGGTCGCCGTTGTCATCGAACTTAAATTCCCGGACAGGCTCCAAATCATAACCGAGATACTCATTTACCTTTTCAAGGAACCAATCAGCACTGTGGGAATCGATGGTGTATTTGAGACGTGCATGTTTGCGATTGGTTCGATCCCCAAAATCACGCTGCACCATGACCACCTTCTCAGAAACATCGACAACCTTGTCCGGAGTGACAAAACCGATGATATCAGCCAAACGAGGATAAGTCTCGGGCATACCGTGTGTCATTCCCATTCCACCTCCAACGGCGACATTGTAACCGACAACTTTTCCATCTTCGACAATCGCCACGAAAGACAAATCATTTGCGTGAATATCGACATCATTGGATGGCGGCACGGCTACCGCGATTTTAAATTTACGCGGGAGATAGGTCTTGCCGTAAATCGGCTCTACTTCCTCCGCTGTTGATTCAACCTTCTCTCCATCCAACCAAATTTCGTGATAGGCCCCGGTCGCCGGAGTAAGATGCTCGCTAATGTCCTGGGAAACCTTCAAGACATCCGCATGCGCCTGGCTCAAGAATGGATTGGGGTTGCACATGACATTTCGGTTCACGTCGCCGCAGGCTGCTATGGTATCCATTGCAGCCGCATTGATTTCCTGAATCGTTCTTTTGAGCTGGGTTTTAATCACACCATGAAGTTGGAAAGCCTGGCGGGTTGTCAGCTTGATCGTGCCATTGGCAAAGTCCGACGCCAAGTTGTCCATTTTGATCCACTGCTCAGGCGTCGCCACTCCGCCTGGAACGCGGACGCGGATCAGAAAGCTGAACGCCTTTTCCAATTTATGCTTGCGGCGACCTGCGCGAATGTCGCGGTCGTCTTGTAGATAGCACCCGTGAAATTTCAACAACTGCTGCTCGTCCTCGGTCAAGCCTCCGGTCGAGGTATCAGCCAAACCTTCGGCGAGCGTTCCGCGAAGATAGTTACTATCAATTTTGAGATACTCGTTGTGGGCGAGTTTTTTTTCATCACTCATTATTCTAAAAGATTGGAATTCTAATAAACGTCGCGCTGGTAACGCTTGTCCTTTTTAAGGCCGGCAACATAGGCCGCCGCATCTTCTGCGGAGAGCTTGCCATACTCGGAAACGATTTCGATAAGAGCTTCGTGAACATCCTTGGCCATACGCTCGGCATCACCGCAGACATAGAAGTGTGCCCCCTTCTCCAGCCATTGAAAAAGCTCGGCGGCACTCTTTCGCATCATGTCCTGGACATACACCTTCTCCGGTTGATCCCGTGAAAATGCCACATCCAGCTTAGTGAGAGCTTTATTCTTCAAATAATCCTGCCACTCAAGTTGGTAGAGGAAGTCGAAGTTGTATTTTTGATCGCCAAAGAAAAGCCACGATTTCCCGCTCGCTTTGCGCTCGGCTCGCTCTTCAACAAAGGCACGGAATGGGGCGATCCCAGTGCCCGGCCCCACCATGATGATGGGCGTTGCGTCGTCTTCGGGGAGCCGAAAGTTTTTATTGGTATGGACATAAACCTGCACCTTTTCGCCAACTTGCGCTTCATCGGAGAGGAAGGTGGAAGCAACTCCCTTGCGCTTTTTTCCGTGACCCTGATAACGAACGGCAGCTACGGTAAGATGAACTTCTCCCGGGTGCGCCTTAGGACTGGATGCAATGGAATACAAACGAGGCGGAAGCTTTCTCAGAATACCCACCAACTGCTGCGCGGTCAGACCTTCAATTGGAAAGACCTTTAAAAGATCAACGATTTGACGCCCCCAAATCCAGGCGGCAAACTCGGCTTTCGACTCATCGGAAAGTAGTGTTTCCAGTTCCGTATTTGGAGAAAGAGCAAGAAACTTTTTTACAACAGCCCGCGAGAGGCCGGTGATATCAAGCTTGCTGCGAAGGGCGTCGCCCAATGAAGTTTTTCCAAATGACTTATGCTCAACTTCCTCGGATTCTGAAAACCCGGTGATCTTCAAAATATCGCTGATGACATCCTCGGCATTCAGGGGAATGACGGCCAAGGCATCGCCCGCTTGATAATCCAGGCCTGATCCATCGAGCGACAGCTCCACGTGAATCGTCTCTTTGGCAGTCCCTTCGCCATTCAAGAGAACATTATCGAGAACTTCCGAGGGAAAAGGATTTTTCTTCCCATATTCCACTGCGGGAGTCGCTGATGCTTGCGCAACCGCCACCGGAGCACCACCTCCCAGTTCGGATAAAAAGCGATCTAGCCACGCGGCGTAGGCCTCTTCAAAATCAACGTCGCAATCCTCGCGAGCGGTGATCCTCTCTCCTCCCAACTTCTCCAGGCGTTCGTCGAAAACTTTCCCTATCTCGCAATACTTTTCGTAGCTGGTATCCCCCAATGCACAGATTGAGAAACGCAAGCCCTTCATGTCTGGAGACTCCTTGATAAAGGTATTGTAAAAACCTTCTACCGCTTCGGGCGGCTCGCCATCTCCCCAGGTGCTGATGATCACGGCAAGATTTTCGGCCTTGGCAAGATCCGCCGGATTCAGATCGGCGAGATTTTTCAAGACCGCTTTAATTCCCTTCCCCTTGGCCGCTTTCACCGTGCGAGCGGCCAACTCCTCACTATTTCCCGACTCGGTGCCGTATGCGACGGTGAGATTGACCGGACCGTTCGATGCAGAAGAGCCGACACCAGCGAGATACCCGCTTAACCACGACGATTGCTCGGGGGAAAGTCCTGAAATTAAGGCAGAAAGCGAAGCGCTCTGCTCTGGAGAAAATGGTGCGTGCGAAGGAATCATCGTTTAAACCTTATAAAGTTAATCATCTTTGTCAGATTTGGCTGCGAGAAGATGTACTGAGCAAATGAAAGGTGCAACCTTTTTCGAGTGCCATCTCATCAGAAAAGACATACCACTCTTTTTGTGCATCGCTGGTTTAGACTCCTCCTTTTTTTCCCCACTCTTCTTCTCCAGTCCTGCCTGATCGAGGGAGAAGAGGAACTCTGGATTGAGGCCGACGGAGCAGGCAAAATTCGGATTCAATACACGCTCCCCACCCAAATGGTCAAAACGATGGGCAATCCCGACGACTACATTCGCGCCATTCGGGAGATCGATGAGAGGGAAGACGGAGCAATGGTCACGGCGCTGAGTTTCGACGAAGTCGGCAAGCAATCGCTTTTTGGGGGGAGTTCGCGATTCATTTTGGAAGCCGAATTCGATGATGTCCTGCAGTTTTTCGAACTCGCCGAGAGAAATGAAGAGGGCTTTGTTTCCGAAACCGGAACCGATACCGACAAGCTCGAAACCATTGTGGGCGAGATTGATATGGAGATGGATTTCTTAAGCCCCCGGGTGGAGAGAACGATTTCCTTTGAAAAACTCCTACCAAAGACGGTTCACAAATTCCCCAATGCCCTCGGGCAATCCAGTTTCAGCTACATTTATCACCTCCCCTTCCCCATCGAAGAAACAAACGCACATCACATCAGCGAAGACCGGAAGACGGTGAAGTGGAAATTCCTTCTCAAAGAGCATGTCACCAAGCCGCTGGTGATGAAGCTGGAAACAAGCATTCCTCTCCCGTGGTGGTTCATTGCGATCATCACTATCCTTGCCTTGATTGTTATTCGGGTTCTCTACCGGGTGATTCGCGGGAAATAAAAAAGCAGCACCTCGATGAAGAGATGCTGCTTTGAAAAATTGCCGTCGTTTAATTAACCGAAGATCGAGGTAATCGGCTTGCCGAGTTCTGCTTCGGCACCAGCCATCCTGAACGGGCGTCCACTTGGAGAACTGACGACCTGGGAATAATCAATTCCAAGGGCGTGTCCAATTGTGGCATTGAAGTCCTGAATAGTAACCGCGTTTTCAGCAACACGATTACCGTTCTTGTCAGACTCACCGTATTTCTGACCTCCGGCGATTCCACCACCGGCCATGACCGTGGAGAAACATGCGGGGTGGTGGTCACGACCACTATTGTGCTCTTCCACGATACGTGGAGTCCGGCCAAATTCAGTTCCGATCACCACGAGAGTGCTCTCAAGAAGACCACGCTCATCGAGGTCCTTCACCAATGTGGAGAAGCCCTTATCGAGAACTGAAGCGCGTGATTCGACCGCATTGAAGTTGTCATAGTGAGTATCCCATCCCCCAAGCGAAACTTCGACAAAGCGAACTCCCGACTCAACAAGACGACGGGCAAGTAAACAGCCCTGACCGAATCGATCCGAACCATACTTGTTACGCCCCTTGGAAGGCTCACGACTGATATCAAAGGCTTTAAGATCGTCACTCTTCATCAACTTAACAGCTTCATCATACAAGCTGTCATAAGCCTTCACGTCTGGTGTCTTATACTTGTCACCAAAGCTCTTATTCAAGGCATCAGCAATTGCGAGACGACGATTAAAATCTTCTTCGCTAACCGATCCGGCACGCGATGAGTTCTTTAGTCCTTCATCGGGGCGACCGAGGGGCACACCACCGAACTCAGCCCCGAAGAATCCGGGCGAAGAAGCAGAAGGGCTCGTGCCGACGGTCACGAATCCAGGAAGCGTGGTATTCTTGCGACCTTTCATTCGAACAACCCAAGCGCCAATCGCAGGGTGAACAATGGTTCCGCGAGGTGAGTAACTGCGGTGAAGGAGATACTGTCCCTGACTGTGGGCACCCTGCTTTGAGGTCATTGAGTTAATGACACAAATCTTGTCAGCAATCTTTGCAGATCCTGGAAGATATTGCGAAAGCTGCATATCCCCTGATGTTGCGATTGACTCAACAGGTCCCTGAACCTCCTTATTCCCGGGCTTGGTATCCCAGGTATCAAGGTGACTCATACCACCTCCCATATTTAGGAAGATGACGTGTTCGGCAGTTCCACTGCCTTTGCCTTTCCTGCGTTCTTGTGCTCCGAGAGATCCGGTAGCGAGACTTGCACCAAGCATGGGTGCGACGCTCACTCCAAGATAACTGCGAGCAGCATTGATCATGAACTGGCGGCGGCCAAGTTCGTCGGCTTTGAGAAATGATGCTTTATCCATTGTTCGAGTTGGTTGGGTTTTCGTTTTTTGTGGTGAGGTTTGCTACTGCACGAAGATGAATTCGTGAGTGGCGACAAGGGCGGAGACAAGATTCTGATAGCTATCACGTGAACCATCAATGACATCACGCATAAGCATGTTCATTTCGTCATCAGTTGGTGGTCGACTGAGGATCGCGTAGTAGATGTAGCGAACCTTGTCGGCATCGGTGGTCCCGGCTTCAAGCGCATTGTAAACGGCAGCGCCACGGTTACTGACCACCATCTTTTCGACGTGACCGTTCATCACTTCGAGAACCTGGGCCATGTTGGCTTCTCTGGTTTCATTGCCGACCAACTGACGATCGGACTGACCATACTCGCGTAGCAAGTGGTTTGATGGCGCTGGTGAAGACAGTTCCGAGGCACGGGCAATCCCACGGGCAGGTCCCGGGCGGGACTTCTGGGCCATCATCATCATTTCAGTGCCTTTCCCGGAGCTCTTGCTGCCGGAACTAAACTTATCGAGGAGATTCTCCGCGTATGCGCGATACTCCTGAGGCGTCTTGAGGGCCATTACTTCGCGGGAAAGCTCGGCCATTGTTTTTTCGCCAACCATGACAGGTTTCCCCTTATAGTAGATGTGATCGCTGTATTTACGCTTGGCAAGTTTGTCAGGAGCCTCAGCAACCAAAGTCACCAAACTATCCCAAACCTGTTCCGCGCTCATTCGCTCAACCTGACGACCATTGAATGCCTGCGGCACACCAGCCTCGAAGGCTTGCGGGTTGGCTGAAAACTGGAAGGTCCTAGTCAGAAGCAAGACATTCTGGAAGGCCTTGAGGTCGTAATCGAGATCGACCATGAGGCGCATCAAGTAACGAACCAACCCGGGAGAAAGCGACTTCTCGGGAACTTTATACTCGTCAACTGGCGCCGTAATCGGGCTACCCATGATGCGTTGCCACATCCGGTTAACGATTACGTAATCGAAATTCGGGTTATCTTTGGTCAACCAATCAGAGAAGGCATCGCGAGACTTTCCAGAATTCTTGCGATCCGAGGAGCGGATCTTCTTTGCGAAGTGAGTTCTTCCTCCCACCCACTCACCGGGATCACCGTCTTTATACTGGTAATCGCTGGGAAGCTTAATACGTCCATCACCTCCACCACCTAGAGTATTGTAGTGAATGTTATCACGCATCCAATACATTACGTTTCCAAGTGGAGAACGGCGGAAGTCTTCATCGTTAACATAATTAACGGTCTCGCGCCAAATTCTGGAATTTATTTCACCCTGACCATTTGTGAAGGCAGCGAGTTCGTAAAAATCCATCCGCTCCCACTTGTTTGTCGGGCTGTCGTGGCACTGGGCACACTCAAGACGTTCACCGGTAAAGATGTGCATCGTCAGGGACATGTTGTCGAGCGGCATTCCCTTATCCCGAATGTAGTAACCAACGGCTCCATTGCCCTTTTCCCAGGCAATCCCTTTCGCTGAAACCAATTTATGCGCAAATTCGTCCCAGGGCATGTTGTCCTGAATGGACTCCGTAATAAATCTCATATACGGGCTGGCATCGGACCCTTGACCATTATCGAAGCGTTCCTTGGCTCGGAGCAGATCCATAATATAGTTTTGCATATGGCTGCGATATCCGTCGCTCTGAAGAAGATAAGTCGTCATCATCTCGCGCTTGTTTGGATCATCAATCTCCAGGAAGTTGGATGCTTCCTTCAAAGTTGGAATCCGTCCGGCTCCAATCAAAAAGCTTCGGCGCAGGAAAGTAGGGTCATCCACTACTTTAGGGACGGGCAGCTTCTTCCTTTTAAAGATTTCAGCGACAAATTTATCGACATTATAAGCGGCCTTTTTCAAGGCTGCCGGGCTTTTCTTGTCGCTCTGGGCGGCAAGTGGAGACATCAGGCCGCCCAGTAAAAGGGTGCAGAGGAGTTTACTCTTCATCATCAGGGATACGATTGGGTGTTCAATTCCATTAGAGGAACTTTGAGAAAAATATAGATATTTCACCCTCCCTGTCAAACCCAGAAGACAGTCAAGGCCCCGAAAGCAGGAAAGTTTGGAAGTACCAGACCCACAATTCCCAACCACCAAACACCCAAGTGAGAGCGGCCAGTGCGAGAAAAGGCCCATACGGCAATGGCTTACCAAAACCCACTCGAGAAACTACCGCAGCCAGGATGGCGTAGAGAGAACTGACAAAAATTGTGAAAAATACGGCCTGCCAGCCCAAAAATGCACCGATCATCCCTAAAAGATGAGGATCTCCCATCCCCATGGCTTCCCTTGGAATGACCACTGAGGTCGCATTTCCCTCTAATGACTCCAATTTTTCAATGCTCCATCGCTTTCCAGCAATCGAGAAGCTGTCTCCCTTCAAAACCACTTTTTTCCCCTGAACACGCTCTCCATCGACCTTAAACCCATGACCATCAATGATGAGTTCGTCCGAATCCCGAAAAAAGAGATCATCCCAAGAATAAGCCTCTTCTCCCATCACCCAATGAAGCTGAGGGTTATCGCCCCACCCTTCCTGCAATTCCCATGGTTGAGCCTCATCCAAAGAGACCTTTTTCCGACCCCAAACAAGTTTCCCCAACAGAACAACCATTAAGAGCGTTCCAAAGCCAGTGCCCCATCCTGCCGCGGCCCACTTCAATCCCTGCAATCCGGAATCAATCCGACTCTCATTGACCAAATCAAGAAGTTGAGGCTGAAATAAGGCCCCAATTAGGGCGATGACGCTCGCACCGCTCGTCCAAGTGATGGGAATCACCTGATGCTCAGCGTCAATATAAGAAACGGTAACCAAGACTGTCAGCATTACAATCACGAGGATCGCACTGGTCATGGGAAGATTTCGCCATGCCGCGTAGTACAAAGTTCCGGTAAGAATTTCGACGATGATGTATCGAACTGCTATCGGAGAGGAACAGGTCCTGCATTTCCCCCCTTGAAGCAACCAAGTGAAGATCGGAATATTCTGCCAAGCCGGAAGGGTCGTCTTGCAATGCGGACAGAACGACCGCTTCGGATCGTTCACCGAAAATCCGCGCGGAATCCGATAGATGGCCACATTCAAAAAGGAGCCCACACAAAATCCAATCAAGAGGATCCCCACACCCATGGCCGGGCTGTTCCAAGTTGCAAGCACGAGGACAATCTACGCTCTCTCTTTCAAAAATCGAATCAATTCCCAGTTGCGTTAATGCTGGTTCAGAGCAAGCCTCCGCGCGGACTCATGAGCGCCCAGAAAGAACTCGCCCTGGACACCGCCCGCATTCTTCGCGATGCCGGGCATCTCGTCTATTTGGCAGGTGGCGCGGTTCGGGACCAGTTGCGCGGGATTGAGCCCAAGGACTTCGATCTGGCAACCTCCGCCACACCCACTGAAGTGCTCGCTCTTTTTCCCAAATCCGATGCCATCGGTGAACACTTTGGAGTCATCATCGTCAAAGGGCATCGTGAGATGATTGAGGTCGCGACTTTTCGAACAGATGGTTCATACAAAGACGGCAGACGCCCGGAGTCTGTCAAGTTCTCCTCTCCAGAGGAAGACGCCCAGCGACGGGACTTTACAATCAACGGTCTTTTTCAGGACCCCTTCTCCGGCATCATCATCGATCACGTCGGAGGACAGACCGATCTGGAAACCGGCATTCTTCGGGCCATTGGCGATCCAAAAAAACGATTTCAAGAGGACGCACTCAGGCTGATGAGAGCGATCCGTTTTGCCGTCGTCACCGGATTTGAAATCGAAGAGAATACCCTGAACTCCCTGAAAAAATGTGCACCTCTTCTGAAGCAGATTTCTCCGGAAAGAATCCGCGACGAGTTCTCCAAAATCCTCGTCTCTAAAAATCGGGGCCGGGGTTTGGACCTCCTTGCTGAAACCGGACTCGCCAAAACCTTCCTTCCCGAACTCCTCACCTTACAAGGTTGCGAACAACCACCGCAATGGCATCCCGAAGGTGATGTCTACATCCACACGAGGATTGCGCTATCTCTTCTCGACTCCCCCCCTCTGCACCTCGCCCTCGCCGTTCTCCTTCACGACATCGCCAAACCTCCCACGCAAACCTGGGACGATGAAGCGAAGCGATTTCGATTCAATGGTCACGATCGTGTCGGTGCAAAAATGGCCGAGGAAATCCTTCGTCGACTCCGCTATCCCAATCACACCATCGAGGAAGTTTCCTTCATGGTCTCCCGCCACATGAAGTTTATGCACGTGCAGGAAATGCGCACCGCAAAACTTAAACGCTTCATGGCGGCCGATAGCTTTCCCATGGAGATCGAATTGCATCGCGTTGATTGCGACAGCAGCAATGGCTTTCGGGACAACTACGACTTCCTTCATCTGAAGCAGGAGGAGTTTGCCAACGAACCTCTCATTCCTACTCCACTACTCACCGGAAAAGACCTCATCGATAAGTTCAGCCTTTCCCCCGGCCCCAAAATCGGCGAAATCCTTCGCGCGGTGCAAACCGAACAACTGGAGGGACGACTTTCTGACAAAGAAAGAGCCCTTGCCTTCGTAAAAGAATCACTCTCAACATGACTACCATTCCAACCGAACACGACGACCCGATTAACGCGCAAATTCTCGGAGTCTCCGAAGACCTCGTCGCAGGCTTTCAACGCGATCCCTTTTCAGTCATCGCCGAGGAATCAGGCATTCCTCTCGATACCGTTCTGGAGAGAATACAAGCCATGTTGGAAGCCGGCGTGATCCGCCGTGTGCGTCAGACTCTCCTTTCCACCAAGCTCGCCCACGGAGCCCTTGTTGCCTGGCGTCTCCCCGAAGAAAAACTCAATGACGCTTTCGATTTTATGTCCAAGAAGGATCCCTTCTCGGGCCACGTTGTGATTCGTTCGACCGACGGTAAGATCTCAGGTTCCGGATACCGCCTTTGGACTACCTTGAAAGTTCCGCAAGGCGAGTCATTGGAAGAACATGGAAACGTCTTGAAGAAGCTGGTGGGCGCAGACGAATTCATCCTCATGCCCGCCAATGGCGTCTTCGCTCTCGGCGTTGGCCACGTCCGACGCAAAGGCCTGGATCCAGGCGCCAAAATCGAAGCCCCAGCCGAAATGATGACAACCACCGTGGTCGAACTCACCGATGAGGAATGGACGGTTCTATTGGCTCTCAAGGAAGAACTCGAACCGGAAGAAGTCATTCGCAACTGCTGGGACAGGCGGGCTGAAATTGCCGGAGTGTCCCTTGACCGTTTCTGTAAAGTGGCTGAAGTCCTCGACCAAAAGAAAGTCATCGGACGATTCTCCACTTTTCTCGAGCACGTCAAACCATCAGGCACCGGGAAGCGGGTCACTCGCTTTAATGGACTCTTCCACTGGGCTGTTCCAAAAGGCCGCGAACAGGAAGCCGGTGGAGAAGTTGGACGCCATCACTGCATGACCCACGCATACTGGCGCGAAGGCGGACCACAGTTCGGAGACGTCAATATCATGGGGGTGGTCCACGGCACCGAAAAAGACAAAGTTCTTGAACACAAAGCAGCCATCGACCAGCACCTCGAATCAGTAGGTATCCCGGTCAGCTACACCAATGTTTTTTGGGGTGGACGCTCCGAGATCAAACCCTCGGAAATCTCCCCTCTCATCTACAAACAGTGGCATGAGGAATACGGCGCCTAGGCTGTCAAATCGGCCAAAGCGTGCCCGAGGTGGGTATACTTAAATTGATAGCGGTCTTTTTTGAGGACCGCTGGATCCACTTTCTGGCTCGTCAAGAGCCCCTCCTCCGCAAATTCCCCAAAGACCAACTTCAAGGCGAACCCCGGAACAGGGAAAACTGCCGGCCTCGCCATCGCCCGCGACAGCATCAGAGTGAGCTCTTCATTTCTTACCGGATGAGGCGAGACAAGATTAACAGGACCGGAAAGGTCGTGATCCAGACAGTGAATGATCCCCCCGATTTCGTCATCCAGATGAATCCAGGGCATCCACTGCCGGCCATCACCAAGTTTTCCTCCCAGTCCAAAACGGAAAATCTTGCGAATCTTTTCCCAAGCCCTTCCCCCTCTCCCCAGCACCACTCCTGTCCGAAGGCAGCAAACCCGAATCCCCGCATCCTCAGCTGCCATCGCGGCCTTTTCCCACGCGACACAGAGCTCCGCAAGATATCCCTGCCCTGGCTTCGACCCTTCGCTTAGCAAAAGCTCCTTCCGATCACCGTAGATCCCAACCGCCGAGGAATTCAATAAAAGCTTCACCTCCGACGCTGAAACAGCGCTCACAAGATTACCAGTGAGTGTAATACGACTTCGGTAAAATTCCTCTTTCCTCTTCTGGTTCCACCGTTGATCGATCGCCTCTCCTGCCAGGTTCACGACAGCACCTACCCCACTCAGATCAATTTCCCCCTCGCCATCCCACTGTCGCCACTCCAAATCCTGGTCCTCCCGCGGCCTTCGAGAAAACCCCACGACCCGGCGCCCCTGCTCAAGTAACGCGGCGGTCAGGTGCTCTCCCAACCACCCCGAGGCTCCTATGATGCCCACCGATTTAATCATTACTCTTGTAGGTTACGAGTGCTTCTCCACAAATCCAGCGATTGACATCAAATAAGCCACCTTTTTCCTCTCCGATGGAAATGCTATCGACAGGGAATTCTCCAGCTCATAGTTTCACCCCTAGTTTTATGCGCTGTCTTTCTCTTATTCTTGCACTGATCATTCAGCCCCATCAGGCGCAAGAGACAGCCCCCGGCGCACCGAAAAAAGCCGCAGACCTCAGCGGACTCATCGATGGAGAATCGGGGGTCCCCCAATCACGGACCTACGAGTTGATTACCGGAGTAAATACCTCAACAAATTTACAAACCGACGATGCTGGAAATATCACTATCGTCATGGACGGGAAGATCGAACTCCGGGGTGACAACGGCCTCCAGATCTTCGCCAATAGAGCAGTCGCCAACCAAGCCAGCGGCAAGGTTTTCTTATCAGGAAATGTCACCATTTATCAAAACGGCTTGGTCTACCGCGGCGATTCCACAACTTATGACATCAAGAAAAAAAAGGCCGACACCAGTAAACTCAGGGTCGGCGTTGACCCCATTCTGATGGAGGCCGGAAATCTGCAATCCGTGCCCTATCAAGGCGGCAATATCTTCGTGGGAGAAAATATGGGAATCACTACTCACGACGCCCAAGACCCCGACTTCTGGCTTCGTGCCCGCAAAACCACCATCATCCCCGGCGAACGGGTCATCTTCCGGGATCTGAAGGTTGTCGCCGGTGACAGGACCGTTTTCTGGCTCCCCTATCTATCCCAGCCATTCGACGAAAACTTGGGATACCATTTCGTTCCAGGCGGCAGATCCAACCTCGGGTTTTTTCTCAAAAATCGCTACGGCGTCATGTTGGGCGGCACTGAAGACCCGGTCACCGGAATCAAAACAGACAGCTGGCTTCTTTCACAATTTCAAGCAGACCTGTACACCCTCCGCGGACTCGGACTTGGAGCCGACTTGTTTGATACCAGAGTCGACGACAAAGACGATTTTGGTTGGCTAAAGTTATACTACATTCACGATTTCAACAGTGAACTCGAACGAGCGGGAATCGATCGGGGAACCGTAACCTCCAATCGATTTCGAATCGACTTGGACCACCAGATCGAACTCTTTAAAGATCAATCTTCGACATATTCCTTCGAAGCAAATCTCACCAAACTCAGCGACCCCTTTTTCCTGGAAGACTTCGACCCAAAAATGGCGCGCATCGACGCAGCGCCCGACAACTTCCTCGCCCTCACCCGGAGAAACGCAAACAGTATCACTTCGCTGGGAGCCCGTCTCCAGGTCAATCCATTCTATCAATCCGACACCCGGCTTCCCGAAATCACCCACGACTGGGTTCGCCAACCCCTCTTTGAATCCTCCGTTCTCTACGAAAGTCAAAGTTCCCTGGGGTTTTACGACGAACACCTTTCCGACTTCAACGAAGACAGCTTGAAAAATGAAGCAGCGATGCGTCTGCCCGGTGACCCCCGCCTCGCCGAGATCAACCGCCTTCTCGACGAACGTGGCTACACGCGGTTTCACACCTACCATGAATTCTCACACCCCTTTAAAACGGGCCACTTTAACATCACACCCAGAATAGGCGCAGGATACACTTCATACAGTTCAGTGCAGGGACCTGCCGACTCGACAACCCGCACCCACCTCTCGGCCGGGCTCGATGCCTCCCTCAAAATGACCCGCTCATACCCGGAATGGGTGGATCAAAAATGGGGCCTCGACGGAGCCCTCCACATCATCGAACCCTACGCTTCGCTCAGTTGGCTCTTCACTGACGAACTTGATGACTCATTCCAACGCATCGAACGCCTCTCACCGACTACCCGGCCCCGCACGAGAAGAATTGGACGCTTCTCCGCAATCGACGAACTGGAAGACTGGCAAACCCTTCGTCTCGGCGCCCGAAATCGGATTGTGAGTAATCGAAACGGAGCAACCCACGATTGGCTTAGCGTCGATACATACTTCGATACCTTCTTCGAAGACCCTGAGTTCGACCGCGACTTTTCCAACCTCTACAACGATATCATCTGGCGTCCTCTTCCCTGGCTTGAACTCGATCTGGAAACCCAATTCCCTCTCTTCAATGATTCCAACTTCACAGAAATCGCCTCCAGCCTCACTTTCATGCCCCAAGAGGATCTCGAGGTCAGACTTGGTTATCGCAGATTATCGGCTCACCCGATTCTCAGAGACTCCAACCGGATCCAACTCGAGACCTTCGCCCGCCTGAACGATTACTGGGGCATTGGCACCGAACACAATTTTGAAATCGAAGATCAGACCCTGGAACTGCAGCGCTACAACCTGCACTACGACTTCGATTCCTGGGTTGGTTCGGTCGGACTCTTCCGCCGCGACAACCCGAACCGCGACGAATTCGGAATCCTATTCAGCTTTGGCCTCAAGGAAATCCCCGGGCTGTCCTTGCCAATTTCGTTCAATTCGGAATAGTTCTCCCCATGACCCA
>NHEN01000155.1 GCA_002172625.1 Verrucomicrobiaceae bacterium TMED86
TGCGGAAGGGGTCGTCTTTTGGGGGTTTCTTTTTGTTGCTGCGCTCTTTGCCGACACCGACTAATTCGGGTTGGTATTTTTTAGGATCGAAGGCGGGGTTGGGGACTGGGAGGACGGCTTTGCTCTCCTCCAAAAATTCCGTGATGAGTTGATCGAGTTCGCGGACGGTGTCTGGGTATTCTTTGGCGAGGTTGTTCTTTTCGCCGATATCCTTGTTTAGATCGTAGAGGTGATAGTGATGGGCTTGGTTTTCGCCCTGGAAGAATTCGCGGATGAGCTTCCAGTGGTCGTGGTGGACCGAGACGGAGGGCGGAAGCCAGTCGGGGACGGGTGGGTTGTGGGGAAAGTAAGTGAAGATAGGACCGCGTTCTTGTGAGGCTCCTTTGAGGGCTTTGGCGATACTGACACCGTCGAATTTTTGGTTCTCTTCGGTTTTAAGATCGAGGAGTTCGGCGAAGGTGGGGAAGAAGTCGATGGACTGAACGAGGGTGTCGTTGGTGGAAGCCGGTTTGATGTGGCCGGGCCAGGAGACGATCATGGGAACGCGCACGCCGCCTTCGAACATAGTGGCCTTGCCGCCGCGAAGAGGCGTATTACTGGTCGGGGTGGTGCCATCGACTTCGTTGTACATGTTGCCGCCGTTGTCGGAAAAGAAAACGATGATGGTATTGTCGGTGAGTTTGAGCCGGTCAAGGGTGCCTATCAAGGTGCCAACGGCATCATCCATCGATTCGACCATGGCGGCGTAGGTGGGACTGCGTTGCGGGTCTTTGGGGTCAATGAGGCCTCGGTATTTTTCGATGAGGTCTTTCTTGGCATCGAAGGGAGCGTGGACGGAGAACATCCAATAGTTGAGGAAGAAGGGTTTGTCTTTGTTCTTCTCCATGAAGGTCACGGCTTCCCGGGCCATGCGGTCTTCGATGTGTTCGTTAGGTGTATTGGGATCGAAGTCGGGATATTTCCAGGGAGCGACAAAACTCCCGGCGGGTCCGGGTCCGTGCCAGTGTGGGATGTCGAGGTCGAATCCGTGTTCAAGCGGTGAGTGAGGTTCGGCGCCGAGGTGCCACTTGCCGAAGTGGCTGGTGGCGTATCCGGAGTCACGGAAGGACTCGGCGAGGGTATAGTATTTTGTGTCGAGTCGGTTGACGGGAGTGGGCTGGATCGCTTTGTTTTGCGGGGCTGATCTTTTGCCCTCGGCCGCGGTGAGGATGGGTTTGCCGGTGTGGCAGTTGGGGGTGGTCAGCATGGTGGTGGCCGGGTTGAGGCCCGTGAGAATGCTGGAGCGAGTGGGCGAGCAAAGCGGGCTGGCGGCGTAGGCCCGGGTGAAGGTCATACCGCGCTTGGCGAGGCTGTCGAGGTTGGGGGTTTGGTAGAGCTTGGTGTGACCGTAAACCGTGGTATCGGCCCAGCCGAGGTCGTCGGCAAGAATATAGACGACGTTGGGCTTCTTCTCAGCGTGCAGGAAGGTCGCGAGGAATAAGGTGAGGAGAGGAATTCTCATGTGGGGAAATGATACGGCTTTGGAGGATGGATGCCTTCAATGGAAATTAGGTTTCTTGAGGACATTGACCAGGCGCTGAGCTTGTCCTCTTTTTTGTCCGCGAGAAAGCTAAACGATCATCCCCAGCGTCGTATGCCCTCGTGATCTGTCTTTGCCTTATTCGAAACGGAACCAGTCGAGGTTGGTGAGGTGCTTTTGGCCGGGGTTGGTGAAGGTGAGGCGGAGGTTGATGAGGCCGCCGGGGAGGTTTTCGAGGGGGACGGTGACTTCCTGCCACTTGTTCCAGTCGCCGGTGGGCTTGAGTTGGGCGGAAGCGATTTTCTTGTCGTTGGCAGTCACGGTGACGGTGGCTCCGGGGCCGGCGGAGGCGTAGTGGAAGGTGATCTTTTGGCAGCCTCTGAGGCGGAAGCGATGATACTCCGACCACTGGTCGTGGTTGATGGCTCCGATGAAGGCTTCGCCGTCCTTGGCGGATTCGTTGAGCAATTTAGGGCCTCCGTTTTTGGAAAAGTTTTCGGCCTGAATGGTGCGGGATTGCAGTCGGATGGTGGTGGTGCCGGAGAGGGGCGAAGCCTTACCGGAGTGGGCGCCGAGGTCGGTGTGATTGGCGGAGAGTTCAAGCGTGCCTTGGTGGGAAGGCGTGACGAGGGTGCCGGAAACTCCGCGAGAGATTTTGGGTGCCGTGGTTTCGCTGAGGGAGTAGATCCAGCTGACCATCGCGGTGACTTGATCGCGGGAAAGATTGGGATGGGGGAGCATTGGGACTTCTCCCCAGACTTTGGCGGAGCCGGAGATGACCCGCTGCACGGATTGGTCGAAGGAGGTGGGATTATCTTTGTAGCGTTCTGCGATTTCGCTGAAGGAGGGGCCGATGAGTTTTTGGCTGGCGTGGTGGCAATTGAAACAATCGGAAGCACGAATGGCCGAGAGGCCGGGTGATTCCTTGGCGAGAGGAGCGAGTGTGATCACGCTAGCGGCGAAGGTATCGGGAGATTTCTTTGAATCGCCATCTTCGGCGTCCGTGATGTGAAGGCGATAGGCGAGGGGTTTCCCGGGAGTGAAGAAGGAACCGTCGAGTGGTTCTTTGAAAGTGAGGGCGGGAGGATTGTTGCCTGTGGTGATGGTGTGGGTTGTGGTGCCGGTGGCTCCGGATGGGTCGGTGACATTGAGGGTAATGGGGTGGTCGCCGGGTTCGATGATGGTGAGAGCTGGTTTTTGAGAGGTGGAAAATTCGGTGCCTTGAAAAGACCACGAGTAGCGGAGCTTTTCTCCTTCGGGATCTTGGGAGGAAGAGGCATCGAGTTGGATTATGAGGGGAAGCGCGCCGTGTTTTTTATCGGCCTCGAATCGTGCAAGGGGTTTGAGGTTTCCATGGAGGTAGGAAATGTGGAGGAGTCGGGCATCCGGGTTGTCGCCCCAGGTGGCTCCGTAGTCGAGGAACCAAAGGGTTCCGTCGGGAGCAAAGAGGGCATCGGAGGGGCGGCGGATTTTGACGGGGAGAGGGAAGTCTTCGATGCCGGCGAGGTTTTGGTTTTCATCGAGGCGAGCCCACTTGATGAAGGGACGGTTCCAGTCCCAGAAGAGAAGGCAGTTGTCGTAGTGGGCCGGCAGGCCGTGTGTTTTTTCGAACTCGGGTCGGTGGTGAAAAACGGGACCGGCGCAGGCCGTGCGGCCGCCTTTCTTGAGGATGGGGAATTCCTCTGAGTCGGCGTAGGGGTAAAAGATGAAAGCAGGTTTCGCGGGTGGGAGGTCGTGACGTCCGGTGTTGAGGGGCGAGTCGTTGATCGGTTTGGCAGGGTCGTATTTTTTACCGATCTTGCCATTGCTGAAATCGACGAAGGCATAGGGTTTGTTGTCGGCAATGAAGTAGGGCCAACCAAAGAATCCGGCTTGGCGGGCCTGGTTGATTTCGTCGTGCCCGCGCGGGCCACGGGGGCCGTCCTTTCCTGCGTCGGGTCCAACGTCGCCCCAGTAGAGGTGTCCGGACTTTGGATCGATGGAAAACTTCCACGGGTTGCGGCATCCCATGATGTAGATTTCCGGTCTGGTTCCTGAGGTGCCCAGAGGGAAGAGGTTGCCGTCGGGGATGGAATAGGAGGCGTCGGGATTGACCTTGATACGGATAATGCCGCCGCGAAAGTCGTTAGGATTGGCGGAGGATTTTTCGGCGTTCCAAGGTTCGCGTCCCGGGCGGCGATCAATAGGAGCGTAGGAGGCGGAGTCGCCAAAGGGATGGGTGTTGTCCCCGGCAGAGGCGTAGAGACAGCCGTTGGGTCCGAACTGAAGCATACCGCCGTGGTGGCAACACTCGCGACGTTGAATGCCCCACTCGAGGACTTTCTTTTCATCGGTAAGTTGGTCGCCCTGGAGCGTGAAGCGGCTGATGCGTTGGCCTACAAAATCGGCGGGTGAGTAGAGGAGAAAGAGGTGTTGGTTGTTTGCAAAATCTGGATCGAGCGTGATCCCAAGAAGGCCGTTCTCTTGTTCGCCGAAGACCTTGATCTCGGCGATGATAGTCCGGCTTCCTGTAGTGGGATCGATGCGGTTGACCTTGCCTTGGAGTTCGATAAGAAAGATCGACCCGTCGGGCGCAAGATCGAATCCCATGGGGCGGGCGAAGTTTTCTGCGACGGTTTTGGATTGAAAGCGGAAAGCATCCACTCCGTGAACAAGACCGGTGAGAGCAAGGGCCAGGATGAACTTGAGAAATGAAGTCATGTTGATGGCCTTGTAACTAGCAGTTTGCCTATTCGTTCAGCAAGAGGATAAGACTAACAGACTTGATCGAGGTTGAATAAGTGCTTCCTAGCAGAGGAGAGCAAGCGAAGGCTGGGAGTCAATTTCCCCCGCTTTAATATTGTGGTAGATTTTCCGGTTTTGTTGAGATGGTTGGTTTCGAAGGGAAGAAGAAAAGCTTCACTTTCTTCGGCGCAATTTCCAGAGTGTCGCTTTGGATATTTCTCGGATGTGGCTGTCGTAAACCTCTCGAGCGCCTCTTTGAAGTAGCTGGGAGACAAAAAAGATTCAAATTTGGGCAATAAAGTAGGTGAATCTCCGTTAGTGCTCTCTGAACCCCTGTGGATGACTCTCTCTTAATACGAAAATTCTGCAGCGATGGGGATGGCGATGCTGCCGTCGAGTTGCTGGGGAAACATCAACGGGCGCTCTATCAATTTATTTGGCAAATGCTACACCACTCACAAGATTGCGAAGATGCGATGCAGGAGACTTTTTCCAAGGCTCTTCTGGCACTACCGCGCTATCGGGAGGAAAATCACTTCAAGAGTTGGTTGTTTCGAATTGGTCGTAATGAGGCTATCGAAATTATTCGTCGTCGCCGTCGCACCGTGGTTGCTGAAGCACCAGAGGAATACCTCGGCACTGATCCCTTAATCGATCGTCAGCCTGCAGCTAGGGAAGTGATGGAGCAAAAAGAACGCCTGCAGTCTCTCGATAAGGCCATCGCCCAACTTCCAGATGCTGAACGGGAGGTGCTGGCCCTGCGTTTGCAGGGCGACCTTCCTTTTAAGGAAATTGCTCAAGTAATTGATGTTCCGCTCGGAACGGTGTTGGCCAGAATGCATCGCGCCAAGAAGCGGGTGAAATCTCTCCTGAAATCTGAATCGAACGAATAGGACGATGGACTCAAAGACCGAAAATGATCTGTTGCTCTATTGGAGTGGTGAAGCGGATTCCAAACTCTCTGCCGAAATTGAGGCTCTTCTCGAAAAGGATCCGGCTGCTCAACGATCCCTCGATGAGTTGGATCAGCTTAATGTTCTTCGTGATGAACTCGCAGATCTACCGGCGATGAACCCTTCACGTTCCTTCGCTCTTGAAGCGGTGACTGAGAGAAAGGCAACCCGATTCCCTCTTGCTTGGATCGCGGCCGCAGCCGCAGTGATTGCCGTGGGCGCCAAGTCGTGGTTTCATGAAGGAACCAGCCAAGCCGAGGAGGTCGTTGTCAAAGAAGAGGAAACTTCAAGTGAACCTGCGACGAGGGCGAAACTTTCAAAGCGTCTCTTTTCTACACGTCCTCAAGATCCCGCTCTGGAACGAATTTCCATCGCCCGTGACCGGGCCCGCAAACTACGAACCGAACTCAACCACTTACCCAACTCGTAATCGTGAAAATGTTAAAAATGAATTCCTTGATGATTCCTTTCGTTGTCGTTCTTTCGGCCTTCGGATCTCTTCTCCACGCCGAAGAAGAACGCCCGACCGTTGAACACGTCCTTGATTTCTTGAAAGAGAAAATGCCTGAATCATTGGACTTGCTCGAGCGCGTGAAAGAGGAAGAGGGTGAAGAGGGCTATGCGGAGGTCGTTGAAAGTGCCGCTGATCTTTTAATGGAGTATCTTCAGATCAAGCGCGAAGAGGGCGCGGAAGCTGCCGAAAACTTTTTGGATGAGGAACGAACCGGAGTTCACATGGAGTCCCTGGTAGAAGCCTGGCACGAGGCTGACGATGAAGCGGGGAAAAGGGAGATTAGGAAAGAGATCGGAAAGCTTATTGGCGCGCAAATTGATCGCGAAATTGAGCGCGGACATCGGGAGCTCAAGAAGTTGAAAGAGGAAGTCGAGGAGATTGGAGAAGAGCTTGCCGAGATGAAGGAAAGCCGTGAGGAAATTATCGCGGAAGAACTCAGGGAGATTTTATCCGCTGAGAAAGAGCGGGAAGAGGAAGAGCAGGAAGAGGAAAGCGATGGTGAGAATGCGATCAAGCAATCTTGGTCTCAGGAAAAGAATTATGCGCGTCCGTATTGGGTGAATATCCCGGAGCATGATAATGGAGAAGCATTGTCTGTGATCATCTTCCTGCATGGGAATGGCGGGAATGCCCGGGGTTTGCAGAGAATGGTTCTCAACCGATATCCGAAGGTTGCCAGCCAGTTCATCACGGTTTTTCCCGAAGGCTACCGGGAGAGTTGGAACATCGTCTCGGAACGATCGAAGGCAGATGACCGCGCATTTGTTGAGGCGATTATTCGTGAACTCGCCGAGCGGGACGACGTGAAGAAAAATGACTTCACCATCATGGGGATTTCCAATGGAGCGGCGTTGGTCAATCAAATCGCGATTGAGACGAAGCTTCCCAATATTAAGAACTACATTAGTGCGGTCAGTCCCTTGAACGGCTTTCAGTATGACGGGAAGAATTTTAAATCGCGCGGGGAAGAAAATGATTATGAGGATGTCGCGAGGCCTCTCGCGGGAAAGCGCCTGCTGAATATTTCCGGAACCAATGACCCCCTCGTGCCCTATCGCGGTGGTCCTTCCAAAGCGATTCCGGCGAAAGGGGGGAAGCTTCCTTTTGTGGATGCGGAGGAGTCGATTTTTCTTTGGGCCAGCCAGATGGGATACGGAGGAAAAAAGCTCAGTAAGCCGAGCAAGGTGAATGGGAAGATCGATATTTTTTCCTATCTCGATGGAGATGTGGTGCACTTCAAAGTGAACGAACATGGGCATAATGCCACCCAGGCGCTCAGTCAGGAATTGCTTCTGGAGTTTTTGAAAGGGGAATAATTTGTTAAGCTGGCGATTGATGAATGAGAGCAAGTCCGGCGTCAGGATCATCCTTGGGATGGTGGTGTTGCTGTCGGGACTTTCCTCTTGGGCCGAGCCGCTTGACGAAGAGACGAAGGCCTTTCTCAAACGACGGGCTCCGGGCGTGTTGGCGGCGATTGAAATGCATGAGGGCGAGGAGTTGGAGGAAGCTCGCGAGCGTGGCGTTGAATTGTGGGAGATGTTTCTTGAAGAGAAGGAAGAGCATGGCGAGGAGTGGGCGGAGGTTCTGGTTGGCGTGGAAAATGTGGAGGCTGAGATCGAGGTGTTGGCCTGGCGATTCCGGGAGGATAAGATTGGCGAAGATGAAGGAGAGGTTGGTTTGCTTCGCTTGTTGAAAAAGCAGATCGCGTTGCAAAATAAAATGGACCGTTTGGAGATGAAACTTTTTCCTGAGGCGGCTGACGAGATAGAAGAAGAATTAGAGTGGCGTCTTAAGAATCCCGAGGTAGCGCTGCGCGAGCGATTCAGGGAAACGCTGGAGGATTTTGGATTCGTCGAGGAGGCTGATGAGGAGGAAGAGATGGAAGCTGAGGAGATTTCCGGGCCGGTTTACACACCTGCTCCGAGTGGGGGAACCGGGAAGAAGGATGAGCTTCACGGGATTACCTTCAATTTTGAAAAAGAAGTTCTCCCGATCCTCGAGACCTACTGTTTTGATTGCCACGATAGCGCGACTGCGAAGGGTGATATTGATTTGGAATCGGCACTCACACAGACCCCGCTGGTTCGCAATCGACTGCTTTGGGAGAATGTCGCAGAGCGGGTGAAGATGGGCGATATGCCGCCTAAAAAGAAGCTGCAACCGGCTGACGCCGATCGCTTGAAATTGCGAGCCTGGCTGGCGGCGGAGATTGAGGGCTTTGACTACAGCAAAGTGCGCAACCCGGGCTATGTTCCGGTTCGTCGTCTTACGCGGGAGGAATACAATCGCACGATCCGCGATCTTGTCGGGCTCGATCTCCGGCCGGCGGATGACTTCCCCATGGATTTCAGCGGGGCCAGCGGATTTTCCAATAGCGCGAATACTCTCTTCCTACAGACGGCTCATCTTGATCGATATTTCACCGCCGCCGAAGGGGTGATTGATGAGGTGCGGGCAGATAAAAAGGCGTGGAGCTATTTGGCCGGCAATCCCGAAGATGCCGTGGGAGCGGTTGAGAGATTGATGCGCCGTGCCTATCGGCGCCCGCCAACTGATGCCGAGATCAAAGAGATTACGGATCGCTATAAAGTAGCGCTGGAGACAACAAAATTCCAAGCGGATGCTCTCGCCCTTGCTTTTAAGACGATCCTCGTTTCCCCGAAGTTTCTGCTTCGTGTCGAGGAGGCAGCGGAGAATGGAAAAGACCAAGCCGTGTCAGATTTTGATTTTGCGACGCGCCTCTCCTATTTTCTATGGGCGTCGACTCCTGATGATAAACTTCTCAATGCGGCTGCTGCCGGCAAGCTTTCCAATTCCGCAAGCCGTCAGGATCAGATCAAACGTATGCTCGACGATCCCCGGAGTCTTTCGCTTGGGGAAATTTTTGCGGCGGAGTGGCTTAGCACCGATGATGTGGGTCCTCGTATTCGAAAAGATCCAATCGACAATCCCTGGTGCACCGAGAGCCTGATGGCGGCGATGCGTGCCGAGACGGCTTACTTTTTCTATTCTCTGGTGATGGATAACGCACCTGTCGCGCGATTGATCGATGCTGATTATACTTTTCTGAATGCGGAGTTGGCGCGCCATTATCGGATCGAAGGAGTCGAGGGGGCGGCGATGCGGAGGGTCAAACTTGAAACGAATCAACGCGGCGGTGTCTTCGGACAGGCCAGTGTCCTGGCTACGACTTCGTTTCCCGATCGCACCAGCCCGGTGGTTCGGGGAAAATGGATTCTCGATACTCTGTTGGGCACGCCTCCGCCACCGGCTCCGCCCGATGTGCCGGAGATCGAGGTGAAAGGTGGCGGGCGTCGGGCCGCAACGAGCTTGCGGCAGAAGCTCGAAGTGCATCGGGAATCACCGCGTTGTGCCGGATGCCATGCCCAGATTGATCCGCTTGGTTTCGGCTTGGAAAGCTACGCTGAATTTGGCCAATGGCGGGGTGGGGTTGATGATCGCGGGACCTTGCCAAGCGGAGCCAAATTTCGTGGGCCTGCCGGACTCAAATTGGCCTTGATTGATGAACGGCTCGATGATCTTGGCTCGCAGGCGATCCGCAAGATGTTGGCCTACGCGCTGGGTCGGCAGCTTGAGTTTTATGATGAAGCGACGGTAAAAGAAATCGCGGCCAAGCTGAAGCCGACGGGATATCGTTTCGGCGATTTGGTGCTCGCTATTACCGAGAGTTATCCGTTTACAATGAAACGCCTTCCACCCGCGTCTGCGGGAAAATCTGATGAAGAATAATCCGAACCGCCGTGCTTTCCTCAGAGGAATGGGAGCTTGTCTCTCACTTCCTGCGATGGAGAGTTTTGGCGCTCCTGTTTCGGTGACAGCCAAGACCGGGATCCCTCCGCGTCTGGCCTATCTCTACTTTCCAAATGGTACGGCCGAGGGGAGTTGGGAGCCGGAAAAAGTTGGCCCTGCTGGTGAGCTGCAGAAACTCAACCGCTGGATGGAGCCATTGGAGGAATTCAAATCAGATCTCGTGGTCACCAAAAATCTTTGGACTCCACGAGGGAATGGTCACGGAGCGGGGACCGCAACCTGGTTGACTGGTGGCTCGTATGATCATCGTAAGAATGATGTGGGAGCGCCTTCCGTTGACCAACTCGTGGCGCAGGCTCTGAGTGACTCGACGCCCTTGCCTTCGCTGGAATTAAGCACGGCAGGCGAGGGGAGTTTTTCCGGGAGCCTGCCACGGAATTGCCTTTCCTGGACGCGACGCGATGTTCCGGCTGCCCGCGAGACCAGGCCGCGGGCGGTTTTTGATAAACTGTTTCGTCGCGCGAGTGAGGGCTTCGTGGACCGGAGTGTTTTGGACCTTGTTCTGGAGCAGTCGAAGTCTCTGAAACGTCGGGCAAGTCAGGCCGACAATCGCAAGATTGATGAATATCTCGATGCGGTGCGTGCGGTTGAGAAGCGTCTTGAATTTGCGGAGGAACAAACCCAGCGCATCGCGGATGACAAGGCGCTCACAGATACCTTGACTCGTCCGGCGGCCGGAATTCCTGCCGATCATCAGGAGTACGTGCGGCAGATGTTGGAATTGATGGCCTTGTCATTTTGGTCGGGCGCGACACGTGTTTCGACTTTCATGCTCGATCACGGACAGAGCAATCGCTACTTCGATTTTGTGCCCGGAGTGAAAGGGACCTGGCATGCGCTTTCACATTGGAAGGATGCAAGTGGCCGCACGGAGGACGATGACGGCAAGACCAAATGGGATAGCACGAAGTCAAAGCTCGGGATGTATAACTCGGTCACCCGCTGGCATCATGCGCAGCTCGCCTATTTTCTCGGGCGATTAAAAGAACTCAAGAATGCCGACGGCACCAGCGCTCTGGATAGCTCCATGATCGTTTACGGATCGAGTATCGCTGATGGCCACGCGCACGAGGAAAAGAACCTTCCCATTCTTCTCGCCGGTGGCGGATCGGGCTCTCTCAAAACGGGCCACTATTTGGCACCTCGTCGATCAACGTCGATGTCGCAATTACATCTCGCCTTGCTGCAGCGGATGGGCCTTCCCTTGGAGAAATTTGGGGAGACGAGAACTCCTCTTGAGGGGCTCTCGGTTTAAGCGACTCAAGGTCTCCAGCGGACGGCAGCACCGGTGGAAGTGAGCGCGCCGCGGCGGTGTTATTTTAGCAGTGAAGATGGCATGGCGGATTTTGATCTTTCTAGGGGAGACGAAGGAGGAGGCATTCCTTGCCTCCGGAGTCGTAGAGCTTGAGCCAGGCGAAGCCGTTTGTGGGATCGTGAAAGAAGACGATCAAGCCATCGACGGTTTTGTTTTTTGGAGTAGTGCCGGAAGTTTTTGTGCCCTTGGCGTTGATCCCAGCTCTTAGATCGAGACTTTTCCGAATTTGCTTTCCCATTCCTCGACGGTTGCCTTGAGAGAATCGAGGGCTTTTTGCAGCGTGGCGCCCTGTCGGTCTTTCTTTGCGCAGCGGGCTTCCAGGTTGGGCTGGATCCTCTTCATGCTGGCGATGAAGGGGCGACCTTCTTTTCCTAGTTGAGTTGCGGCTTTGGCCAGGCCGATATTTCCCCAGCGGGCGCCAATGATGGTCCAACTCGCGGGGAGGGCCTCCATGGACGGATAGGTGCGCTCGATTGACGGAAGAAAGGGAATAGCGTTTTGGGGATGCTTCTTCATGTCAATGTAGCGAAGCGTTTCGAAAATGTTGTTCAGGTCGATCGGTTGCTTAAATCCTTCGCGGAGCTTGAGCTTGTTGACCGACTTGGCCATGCCGGCGACGATTGGCTCTTTGAGCTCCGGGTTTTTGGCGATGGCGGTTTTGAACAAGGTGGTCGCGCCCCATCGACGGCTTGGGAGGTTGCTGTCGGCATCGTAGCTTTTCAGCATCGCGGGCAAGACGGAGAGGAAGGCCTCGGTTTCAGGGATGAGAGGTTGCAAGGCGGTAAAGGCGGCGGCCCGAAGCCACCATTCCTGATTGGAGAGGTAGGGGGTGATGGTATCGAGATGCTTGGTGATGGTCGCGGCATCAGCGCAGCTTAAGGCCATCAAGGCATGCCGCTTTTCCCACATCGGAGCCTTGGGGTCTTTGAGAGGCTTGAGAATTTCCGGTAGGAAGTTTTCCTTAATCATCTCCGGAGTGATGTTGGAGTTCGTCTTGCCAATGCCCCAGCCGGTGGCGCAGCTGATGGCATCGAGTCCGGCAACGCGGAGTCGTCCGTCATTGCTAGCGAGGGCTTTTTTGATTTCCGGGATGGCGGGTTCCCCCTGGAAGCCTAATCCGTGAGCCGCCCAGTCGCGCACGGTGGGGGAGTAGTGGCGCATCATTTTGGCATACCACTCTACGGGCATTTGTTTCTTTCCTTTGGTGTTGATGGAGGCCTTGGACTTGGTCGATTTGATTGAGCCGTCTTTGTTGTAGATTGTTTGGAAGACGGCGGCGATTTCGTGGGGTTGTTCGTCGATTTTAACTCCGTCGATAAAATCGACGCGATGGAAGTCGTCTGTTCCCAGTGCTTGTTCGACTGCCGTGGGTTTGTGCGGAATGCTGAATTCAGTGCGCGGCTTGCCACAGATTCGAAGGTTCTTGAGATAGGAAGTATAAGTCATCGCGATCAGGCCGGTTTGGTAGAGCGGAGCTTTTCCGATTGTGCCATGACCGGGATGCCATGGCGTCCGGAATCCGCCGCCGGGCATGCGGGATAATTCGTAGAACCAGACCATCTTGTCCTTATGTCGCCAATAGGAATCGAGGTGCTCGGCAGGGACGAGAGCATCGACGATGTTGCGCCAGGTTTGGTTGCCAAAGCAGGAACCGTGTCCTCCTTCGCAACCGAAGTAAGTGTCGGTCTCACTGAGAGCAAGTAACTGCGCGCCGGCTTGAAATTTCTTGTCGGGCAGCAAGGTCAGCGCGGAAGCCAGGCCGCCGTTCTTGCCATTTGAGGACCACCATAATTCTGGATGGTGATCTCCGTATGGCACTCCGCCGCGACCGGCGAAGCGGAAGAAAAAACGCAGCGCGTCATCATAGGTTTTCTGGTTCACCTCCACGCCACATTCGCGGGCCAGGATCAAGGTTGTTAATGCCTGGTCGCCTGCGGCGTTGAGCAATCCGCCGGTAACATATCCCGGTCCGCAGTGGGAGGCTCCGTGACCCCAGCCGCCGAAGTATTGTCCTTCGCTGAGAGTGTTGCATCGTTCCTTGAGTGCGGGGAGGACCCGCTTGTCGCCGGTGGCGAGATAGTATTCGCCGAGGAAGATGCCGCTGTATCCAATTCCCCAGACGCTGGTTCCGGACTTCTTCCCGGCCAGCGCGACGGCGTATTTCTCGACTGCGGGAAGGTATTTCTCCTCGCCGGTGGAGAGCAGGAAAAGGGCCTCGAGGTTGCCGTTGATTCCGCCGCCGGGGCCGCCGTGTTTCAAGATGAAGGCGGCGGTCTCATCCACAATGCGCTGCGACTTTTTACAGTCGACGGGATAAGTGGAACCATAGCTCCCGGACTTGGCGAGCTGGACCACGGCGGTTTTCTTTTCACCGCTCCGCTGAATCGAGAACTTCATTTTTCCGTCGCGGCCCTCGGCCGCATTGATGGCGAAGCCGAGAGGGTGGCGCGGGTCCTGAACTTCCAGGGAAGTACCATCGACTTCCAATAAAACATCTCCTTTTTCAAGTGTAGCCGCGGCCGGAGTGTCCGGGGTGAGCTGAGTGACTTGAAGTTCGCCCCCTTTGATCGCGACAAACATTCCGGTCACTCCGACCATAATGTCTTCGGTGTCCTTACCGGCCGGCAGCGTGTTGGCGACTGCGGTGATGACGAGCAGTTGGAACGCGACGGGGAATCGGATTTTCATGGTTTGAAGAATCTGCAGCTTTTCCGATACGGACGGCTGTGCCTTATTCTTCGTTTTTTTTCAGTGCGGCTTCGAACCTCGAGAAAACCAAGTTCACCTTGGTGCCTACCTTCGGGACCAGCTTCTCATTGATCTCAATTCCCAGCCGCTTTCCTTCGTAGGGATTGCCGTTCTCGATTCCNTATTGGATCACGGTGCTNGGGTCGGGCCAGATGCCGACGATNATCCCGCTGAGGTTTGCGGCGTAGATGGGCTTCTTTGATTNCTCATTCTGNTGGAGGAAGGAGCCGGCGAAGACCCANGCGTCCNGGANNTTTTTCGCAGGAGCNTCNNCCTCGTCGATGTCCTCGCGACTCTGGAGCATTTTAATCAGGTTGATTCGTTTTGTGGCTTTCCCTTCCTTCCATTCTACTTCGATTTTGACTCGAGAGGCCTTCTGTTTTAGCGCTCTTCCCCACCAAAGGACTGGAGAGTTTCTGGGAAGAGGCGTGGGCTTGATGCCGCTGAGCAAAAGCGCGGCATGGATGAGTTCCGGCTTGGCCGTGGTGGTGAAGATAGCTTCGTGTTCGAAAGTGCCCGGTTTGCACACGACGTATTCGAGAATTCCTTGTTGTAGGCAGACCGCGGCCTCGATGCGTATCTCGTGAGTCTCGCGGTTTACCGTGACCCCGGGCATCTTGACCTCTTTGTCAGAGACCTCGAAGGGCGTCGCAGCTTCTTTCTCTTCGGCCGGTTTCGCGGGGTCGGCGATGGCGAGGCTTTGGAAGGAGAGTAAGGCGAGGAGCCAGATGTTGAATGTCTTCATCGTAAAAGGGTTAGAAATCTGACGCTAAGCCAACATGTTTTGAGGTCTAGCATATTTCGATTCTCAGTTTCATTATTTTGGGATCTCTCCGACGGGCTTGACTCAGGTCTACCTGCGGGTTGGAGTGATACAAAATTCTCCTTGAATCTGGCGATCGCTACCTTGGGGTTTTAGCCTTTTCAAAGGGAACGAGTTTTTCAGGTTCGCCGCCTTCCACAGCTTTGACCATTTGATCATACATTCGCTTCCAGCGGCCTGAAGTCAGGAGGCGGGTGAGGTTTTCATCGGCCCGGATTTTTTCGAGGTAAGGTTTCGCACTGGGTCCGTAGGCCTTAAGGATGGTGAGAATGGCGCGGGCTTTGAAGCCGGCTTTTCCGTCCTCGGCCTGGAGCATGGCCCAGCTCCATTCGAGGCCTTCCTTGATGTCGAGTTCGGCCAGAACGAGGGCTGCGGCTTGCACGCCCGCCATGGGGTTGTGATAGGAATGGTAATTCGGATCCTGATTCCGGACCACGTGTTTGACCTTGCCGGCGACGAGGTGAAAGTCTTCGGCAGGAATTGAATGGAGCATTTTCATGCCGTCGGATCGTGCTTCCTGACGTGGGTTGTCGGAGAGTTTGAGGGATGCCTGATAGAAGAGATTTTTGTCCGTGACCAATCCGGCAGCGAAAGGATCGGGTGCGAGGATGTTGAGGCTTTTGGCAACTTCCTTGTCGATGATCTCAAAGGGATCGTTTGGTTTTTCAGCAAGGATCAACTTAAGCATGTCCTGGTAGTATTTTTGGGCGGGTGTGCCGTGCCAGCAGAGCGAGTAGGTGGCGGCGGAACGGACTTTGGAATGTTCCTTTTTATTGCGAAGAACGGAGCCGATGAGATCGATCTGCGGGAGTGCCCATTCGGGCGGGCATCGGTATCCGAAGAAGCCGATGGCGCTGCGTTTTTCGATGTTGGTTCCGTTTTTGATGAGCTTGGCGACTTTCGGAATGAAGTCGCCCTTGCGATCTCTCAGAGTCCACACCGCCCGGCGGGTGACTTGAGGCGCGGGGTGGCCGAAGAGGGTGATCAATTCTTCTTCGCTCAAGGACGCGTAGTCGATCTGCGAGGCGTTGATGATTTCGCTGACTTGCCCGCCTTTGGCCCAAAGTGATTCGTCGGCGTCTCTGCCGGTAATGAAGAGTTTTTTTCTGGGAAGGCAGTAGGCCAGCAGAAGCGATCCGTCGTCGTTGGCGGCTTTTTGGTTTGGGCCGTCGTAGGTGAAGCGGTCGTTCCAGGCACGGTAGAGCGTGCGTACCCAGTTGCCTTTCTCGAAGAAGGCCTGCGAGATTTCCGGGCCAGCGACATTGGCGCCGAGTGGGGTCCAGAGCACGTTGAAGTAGTGAGTGGCGTGTCCGGTTTCCTGAATGTCATGGGCGGCGGCTGATTGATGGGAGAAGAACTCAGCGGCTTCTTTTTCGCCAGCCAGGCTCATGACAAGAGCGGCCATGGCGCTGCTCCCGTTATTG
>NHEN01000156.1 GCA_002172625.1 Verrucomicrobiaceae bacterium TMED86
TTAGGGAAAAATCCTTGTTCTCGATGAGCGATTTATCATTGTTGAGGGGTGATGCATATTCGTCTTGCTAGTTTGTTTGTTGCCCTCTCGGTTGGTAGCGCCATGGGTGTGAAGCCCAACATCATCATGATCATGGCCGATGACATGGGCTATGAAACGGTGGGGGCGAATGGGTGTGAGGACTACAAGACACCAAATATTGATAAGATGGCAAAGAGCGGAATGCGTTTCACCAATGCCTTTGCCAATCCGATTTGTACTCCTTCGCGGGTGAAGTTGATGACGGGGAAATTCAACATTCGTAATTACACCCAGTTTGGCTACCTCGATCATGATCAGAAAACCTTCGGGAATTACTTTCGCGATGCGGGATACAAGACCTGCATCTCGGGAAAGTGGCAACTGGGGAATGGAAATGAAGGGCCCTCGCATTTTGGTTTTGATCAATCGTGCCTCTGGCAATTGAAGAAGGGAAATAGCCATAAGATTGACGGGAAGAGTTACGATAGTCGCCACACCAGTCCGGATCTGACCATCAACGGAGAATACAAGGAGTTTCGAAATGGTGAGTTTGGTCCGGATGTTTGCGTTGATTTCATCGAGAAGTTTCTCGGGGAAAACAAAGACGATCCTTTCTTTGTATATTACCCCATGATTCTCCCGCACTGTCCCTTCGTCCCGACTCCGGGCACGCCGGATTACGATCCCAAGTCACCGGGGAGTCCCAGTTACAAAGGGGACGCCAAGTATTTCAAAAATATGGTCGAGCACGTTGATAAGCTGGTGGGACGTATCGTTTCCAAGGTTGATGCTCTGGGACTATCCGAAAACACCCTGATCGTGTTTACGGGTGATAATGGCACGGATTCGCCGGTTGTGACTTCGTGGAAGGGAAAGAAGATCGCAGGAGGCAAAGGGAAGGGGAATGATGACAGCGGAGTGCGCACGCCATTCTTTGTGACGATGCCGGGGACGGTTCAGGCGGGGAAGGTGAGCGATGAGTTGGTTGATTTTTCCGACCTGTTGCCGACCTTTTGTGAGTTGGCTGAGATTGATTTCTCTGCCGATAAGAATTTCGATGGGGTTAGCTTGTTGCCAAGCTTAACGGGTAAAGGGGAGCGTAAAAAACCATGGTCCTATTTGTTCTACAGTCGGAATGATGGTTCCAAGGAAGCTTCCTCGGTGGTGGTGCGGAATGCCACGCATCTGGTTTTTCGAAAAGGTGGTCCGACGAGGGAGGTGCAAAGTTTTAACTGTTCGACTCCTTTTGAAAGGAAGCTTCACGAAGTGCGGGACCAGAGTGAGGAGGATCGCAAGGTATACGCCGAGCTGACCAAGGTGATGACGGATTACGATGCTCGTTTTCAAAGTGATCTGAGCGAGGAAGCGGTGGCGAAGTGGCAGAAGAAGAGGAAGAAAAACTAGGAGTCCGGCGCCTCCAAAATTTCAGGGTGAGACAGAGGATTGCAGCACTGGTTTTGACGAGGGGCACCCGGTTGATCCAAAGGGACCCAAAGAGAAATTCAGCGGAAAGATTTTGCAGTTGCAGTTGGTGTGGGCGGATCGCTGGGACCGGTCGCTCGGATTGATGGAAATTCTGCGATTGTGTGGGCTTGTTCCTTCTTCTATCACCATCGCGATGAGAAATCGTATGGGGATTTTAAGGTGTGTCTTGTTGACGTTTTTGGGATGCGGCGGTCTGGAGGCTCAGGATACTCCTGAAATCTTTGAAGCTGAAATTGTCATCTACGGTGATGCGGCGGTAGGTGTCACCGCAGCAGTTCAAGCGGCCAAGATGGGGAAGTCTGCTTTGTTGGTATCCCAGTATGGGCATCTCGGGGGGATGACCAGTAGTGGACTTGGCTGGACTGATATTGGAAATTCAAAGATTCTGGGCGGTCTTTCCAGGGAGTTTTATCATCAGGCCTATCTGCACTATCAAAAGCCGGAAGCCTGGGTTCAGCAGAGCAAAGATCTTTTTCCAAAGAAAGGGCAGGGGGCGCCGACCTTCGATGATGCCACTGGATTGGCTTCGGTTTTTGAGCCCAAGGTTGCCGAGATGATTTTTGACAAGTGGATTGCCGGGGCAGCAGTCCGCGTTGTGAAAGGTCGTTTGAAGTTGGAGAAGGGAGCGGAGATGGATGGGGAACGCATTACGGGAATTCATCTTGAAGGCGGGCAGCTCATCAAGGGGAAGATGTTTATCGATGCGTCGTACGAAGGTGATTTGTTGGCTGCTGCGGGAGTGAAGTTTGTCGTCGGGCGTGAAGCGAATTCCCATTACCAAGAAGTGTCAAATGCGATCACCAAGCCGGTGCACGGGAATAATTTACGGAACGGGATCGATCCCTATCGGGTTCCGGGCGATGCTGTGAGCGGGTTGCTACCGGGGGTGAACCAGTTCGATGAGGCGAAAATCGGGGTGGCGGATCATCGATTGCAGGCATTTTGCTATCGGATGTGCCTGACGGATGCTCCTGAAAACCGGGTGAAAATTTCCAAGCCCAAGAACTACAAGGAGGAAGATTATGAGATTCTTTTCCGGTCGATTGCGGCGGGTCAGAAGAGCCACTTTTTTAAACTCTCCCCGATGCCGAACCGTAAAACCGACTCCAACAATATCGGCGGGATCTCTACGGATTTTATAGGTATGAATTATAGTTCGCTGGCTCCTGATCATTCGGATTACTGGGATTGGACAACATTATCACACAAGGAGCGTGAGGCCCTTGCCGGCAGGCATCGGGAGTGGCAATTGGGCTTGGTTTGGAGTTTGCAAAATCATCCCCGTGTTTCGGAAGGAATGAGAAAGCAGAATGCCCGTTGGGGTCTTCCAAAAGACGAGTTTGTTGATAATAATCATTGGCCCTACAATCTCTATGTTCGAGAGGGTCGGCGGATGGTGTCCGATTTCGTCATGACCGAGCACCAGTGCCGACAGAATCCAAAGTATCCTGCAGTGGAGGACTCCGTGGGGATGGGTGCTTACACCATGGATTCCCACAACGTTCAGCGAGTGGTTTACAAAGGGAATTTGAAAAATGAGGGTGACATCCAGCGGAGCTTGGGTGGCAAACCCTATCCGATTTCTTACAAATCGATTGTTCCGGCCAAAGGGGAATGTGAAAATATTTTGGTTCCGTGGTGTCTCTCGTCATCACATATTGCCTTCGGCTCGATTCGGATGGAGCCGGTTGGCATGGTCCTCGGACAAAGTTCCGCGACGGCTGCTGCAATCGCGATCGATGACAAGGTTTCGGTTCAGGAAGTAGACTACAAAAAGCTAAAGGTCCGGCTTATTCAGGATGGACAGAAGCTTTGAGGTCGTGTGGGTTGAAATAAAAAGGGCCCATATTTCAATGAGCCCTTTTTNAATGGGGGGTGATGAACGGCAGATACTATTATTTGCGCTTCGGAGACTGGATGGCCTTTTGCACCTCGGAGGGGAGNCCGCTGTTAGCGAGCCANTCGGCGGCGGCTTTCGGGTTGCGGCGAAAGTAGGATTGTCCGGCTCTGGTGAGGGACTGGTTGCGAAGAGTTGGGTCGCTGATGTCGCTCGCCCAGGCGATGGCTGTTTCTGGGTCTTGTCGAGCGTAGCCGTCGGCAAATCCTTTGATGGCGAAATCGCGTTTGGGGGAGTCGGACATGGTGAGGAGGTAATTTCCGGCGGCGACGGGGTCTCGGTCTTCCCAGTCATCGAAGGCGGAATTGAGACCGTATTTCTGGCCGTCGCCTTCGGGAAGTTTATCGAGCCAGGTGACGGCAGCCATTGGGTTTTTCTCGGCCCATTCGCCTCCGACTTCGCGAACGGCTTTGGCGGCATAATCCCGGTCGGCGAATTTTTCAATCCAAGCTGCGGCCGCTTCGGGGTCCGTGCGGACGTAACGGGAGGCGACGGAGTTCATGGCGGCTCCTTTCAGTGGGCCCTCAGGAAGGGATTCAGTCCAGATGGAAGCTCCGACCGGACCATCGGACCGGAGAGCTTCGCCGGCGACGACATACATGAGGCGGTCGGCATCCTTGCGTCCTTCGATGGCGAGGGAGGAAACATATTCCACGGCTTCATCGCGATTCCGGTCGGCGAGACCGGCGACGATGCCGCTTTCGAGGCGGGCTTTTTGTTTGAGGAGGTCTTCGGGGAGCTCGCTTAACATGGCGATGGCTCCTTTTGGGTCGTTGGCGGCCCATCCGGTGATGAGAGACTCGAGATCCTTTTGGTCCTTGGTCATGGCATCGGTAAAGGCTGCTTTTCCGGCGATGGCACCCCAGGCGTAGTTGAAGTCGCGCCATTCAGAAGACGAATAGTATCGAAGACCCTGACCTCTTGCCCTGAGTTCGGTGAGTTGAGCTCGAATGGCGGAGGCGTTTTCCGCGGTCATTCCTTCGAGGAGCTTGCTGAAAGCGAGGCGTCGCTTTACGGGATTGGGATCGGTGAGGGCTTCTTTGGCGAGAACCTCGATGCCACCCTCTGAGAAGAGAGCTCCTCCAAAGATTTGAGCGATGAGAGCTTCCTCTTCTTTTGATGAGCCTGAACGGCTATTTCGACGGGAGTTGGGATTAGAAGGATTGGAACTGCTTCCGCCTCCGTCACGATAGAGCCGGGAGGATGATTCCGATCTCCCCGGGGTGTCGGCGGATGAATTTTCGCTGGAATCTTTGCTCCAGCGGGTGCCGATGAAAAATGCGGCGATCAAGGCGAGCAGCCAAGTTCCGTGGACTTTTAAGAATGTATTATTCATGGCGCTCATTGTTAGGCTTGGTATTTGTATACCACCTTGAGGAGCTAAGACGGGGAGCGGTGAAGATTCCTTTCAAAGCGTGAAGTTCTCCTGTCTTCCCCTCACAAAAAAAGCTCCCGCAGGATGATCCCGGGGAGCTTTTTGAAGTGTTTATATCTGGAATCTAGCGGCGTCGGCGGCGCAGGAGAGCCAGGCCAGCGAGGCTAAGGAGTCCGAGCGAGGTAGGCTCAGGAATCAAGGTAATGCTATTGTCCCTGATATCTTGGATCGCGGTTTGGTCGAGGGCTTCGTCCCGGGTGGTGACATTAAGGACGGGCAGAAGCTTGAGGGGTATCATTGATTCTCCCGGCTAAAGATCTTCCCGCGTGACCGTGTATTTCCGGGCGCATCGCGGGCATTGGATGGAGATGGCGGGGTCGTTGCCGAAGAGTTCATCGGGTTTTTCTTTCCAGGCGGAGAGTGAGGGGAGGATGCGCTCAAGGTTGCAGCCGCACGCGAATTTGAATTTGCGGGTTTCGAGGGTTTTGTGCTCCTCGGTCTCAGTGAGAGTGGCGACTTGCCCGGTAGTGAGGGCGGCGAACCATTCTTCATCGAAGTCTGGTTGGGCGGCGATGAGGACGTAGTTGTCGTCGGGGAGTTTGAAGAGCTTGCCGGGGCGTTGTTCCGATTGGTCGTAGAAGTGTTGCAGCCACTCAACCGGATCGGTGGTGTCGACTTCGATGGTTGAAAGGCGTGGCTCGGCGCCCGGAAGAGTGGTTTGGGAGTATAGGAAATTACGGTCGGGTTCGCGGACGTCTTCGGTGAAGAGGCGACCGGTGATGTATTCGTTGGTGGACGATCCGGTCGCAAAAAAATTGACACGAGGCGCCCGGATGTTGGCGGTCCAGGCGATGGTCTCGGCCCAGGGGCGGGCGGTGAGGTGGAGGGTAAGGGTGGCAAGGAGGTCCTTGAGCGGCGTGTCGAGATTTTCGGGATGGCGTTGGCCGATGTCCATCAAGTGAAGATAGTAGTCGGTGAAGATGGGCGTAAAGTTGGCGCGCACGGCGAGGACGTTGCGATGGCGGATGAAGATGGATTCAACCTTGGTGAATTCTGCGACGGCTTCGGGCATGACTTAAATAAGTTGTGAAGAGGTGTTTTCGAGATCGGCTTCGAGTCGCTCCCGCGCAGCAGCGAGGTAGCCGTCATCGATTTCAAATCCAGTAAAATGTGCAAGCTTCATTTGCTGGGCGGCGAGAGCGGAAGTGCCGATGCCGAGGAACGGGTCGAGGAGGTGAGTGGACCCGGTGACGCCGTGGATAGTGAGACATTGCTTCACGAGGTCGACGGGGAAAGTTGCAGGATGCGGGCGGTCCTTGTCGCGCGACATGATGGTGTCGTAGGGCATAAACCAGGTGTTGCCACGGCAGCGTTTGTCATTTCCGTCGGTGTGGGCCCAGCGCTTGATGTTGCTTTTGTCGGCATAGGTGACCCCGGCCTCGCGGCGTTGGAGGGGAACGTCGCCGGATTTGGTGAGGTGAAAAATGTATTCGTGGCAGTCGTTGACGAAGCGCTTCGAATTGATGGGCTTGAAGTGGCCGGCGGAAATTTCTTCGCCTTTCCTGGTGTTGATCGTGATCGATTTGATCCAGTGAAAGGTGTTTTGGAGAATGAACGCGGGCGATTCTTCGGTGAGAGCGAGGAGGAGTTGATGGGGAAGAAGGGGGCTCTTGGGCGCGGCTCCGAGATTGAGAAAGAAGGACCCGCCGGGCTTGAGCAGGCGATGGACCTCGGTAGCCCATTCATGGCACCAACGGATGAACTCTGAACGCTTCGAAGTGTCTTTGTAGGTGCCGTAGTTGATGCCGAGGTTATAAGGCGGGGAGGTGACGACGAGATCGACGGATTCGTCGGGCATGGCGCGCATTCCGGCGAGGCAGTTTTCGTGGTGAAGGTCGATCACGAGTGAATCATTGTGGGGCTTTGGATTTCAGGGGAGTAAAAAAAGTTAAACAATCGTTTGAAAATCTCAAAAACGGATTTAAACAAGTGTTTGAAAAGGAATGGCGATCGCAGAAGAGCAATTAACGGGAACAAAGAAATCCTTGGTGGATGCGGCGGCCACCTTGATTGCGGAGCGAGGGTTTGACGCGGTTACGGTGCGGGAGATCACTGGAAAGGCTGATACAAATATCGCTTCGGTGAAATACCATTTCGGTTCGAAAGAAGAGTTGATCGATGCGGTGGTGGCGAATTTTGTCTCGCCGGTGAATTCGGGACGGTTGGCGAGAATTGATAAGCTGGAGGAGGCGGGTGATTTTTGTGCCGAGGATTTGCTGCGGGCTTTTTTAGAGCCAATGCTTTCGCAAATTAAGGGAAGTCCTCTGAGTGAGAAGTTGTTTTGTCAGCTGATGGGACGGGTGATTGGCGAAAGGCCATATGAATTTCCGGAGCAGGTGATGGGACAATTTCGCGAAGTGGCGGCGCGCTATGTGCCGGCCTTTATCAAAGCCGAGCCTGGTCTCACTGAAGAGGATGTCTTTTGGCGGATTCATTTTTCCTTCGGAGTGATGTCGAACATGCTCACCAATGGCGAACTCCTCAAAAAAGTGGCGAGCGGAAAAGTGGGAGAAGAACAGCTTGAAAAAACACTGAGCCGGGTGATCGATTTTTGTGCTGCCGGATTTAAACAGGGAGAAACGACGAGATGAAATTATTGGCAACGGGATTGGTTTTTGTTTTGGCGGGATGTGCGGCGAAAAGTCCGGAGTCGCGTATCGGAGAACACGGACAGGAAACTCCGGGAAGGTGGGCCGCAAGGAAGGAGGCCCGCGCCGGGATTGATACCAATTGGGTGAGCCGGATCGGCGGGCGTCAGGCCTCGTTATTTGTGGGGGAGGCGTTTCAGGCCAATCCTAACGTGAGAATTGCTGCGGAGAGAGTGAACCGGTCCATTGCCGCAGCTAAGACAGCGGGGGCGTCGATGAATCCGCAGATTTCTGCGGGTCTGAATGCCAATCGGTCGAAGCAGGTCTTCGTGGGATTTCCATTTGGCGGCGGCGGGGTGCCTTCGTCGCAGTTTAGTAGTTTTGGATCTGCTCTTTCGGTGTCGTGGGAGCCGGATATCTGGGGGTTTGCCCGTGCGGGGCAGGCCTCGTTGGTTTCTTTGGCTCAGGCAGAGGGGCAAAACTACCGGGCGGTGAGAGCCTCTCTGGCGGCGCAGGTATTGAGGGCCTGGTTGGCGGTGACGGAGGCCAATGAGCAGATCGCCTTGGCAAAAGAGGCGCGAGAGTTACGTGAGACGACTTTGGAAATTGTGCGCGATCGGTTTTCCAGTGCGCTCTCGGAGCAGGGTGGTTCGGCTTCGCAATTTCGCCTTGCCGAGAGCGAACTGGCATCCAGTAAGGCAATGGTCGCGCAGCGGGAGGGTGAGCGGGCCCAGGCTGTTCGGCAATTGGAATTATTAATGGGGCGGTATCCCAAAGGGGCTCTCGCCAACACGCAAAAACTTCCCAAGGTTCCGGCAATGCCACCGGCTGGTTTGCCTTCCGAGCTCTTGTTACGCCGGCCTGACATCTTGGAGGCCGAACGGAAATTTGCCTCGACCGGAAAATTGTTGAAGCAGGGCGAGTTGGCCTTTTATCCGAGCTTCTCTCTTACCGCGCAAACCGGAAGATCGACGGATTCATTTAAAAACCTGCTGGAATCGGATTTCGGAGTTTGGTCACTGGCAGGGAACTTGACGCAACCGATTTGGGCGGGTGGAGCGTTGCGTTCGGAGTATAGTCGCTTGAAGTCTGACGAGCGTTCGGCGCTGGCGAGCTTTCAGGGAACGGTGTTGCGCGCTTTTGGGGAGGTCGAGCAGGCGCTGGCAGCTGAGAGGTATTTGGTCCGTCGGGAGGAGGCGCTCATGAATGCCTCTGAATCGTCCATTGCGGCGGCGGATGCGGCCAAGGCCGACTATTCCGGTGGCACGGGAGATGCCCTGACACTAATCACAGCCCAATCGAATCGTATTAACCTGGCTTCGCAATTAGTGACTCTGCGTCGTCTTCGTCTGGATAATCGGGTCACTCTTCATCTCGCTCTTGGGGGCGACTACCGTGTTGGAAATTAACGCTCATGAAAAAAGTCATCGTCTCTTCTTTTATCTTCATCTTGATCTGCGTCGTGGTCACAGGCCTGGTTATGGCTTATCTGGAAAAGACCAAGCCGATCGCTGAGAAGCGGGATGCGGAGGTCGTGACTCCATTGGTGGAAGTTGTCACGGTGCAGCGCAGGGATGCGCAGCTTGCTTTGAGGAGTGAGGGGGTTGTGTCGACTCTTCGGGAGACTGATCTCGCGGTTGAAGTAACTGGTCGGGTGGTTTTCGTTGATGAACGATTCGAAGCGGGTGGCTCATTTAAAGCCGGCGAGATTATTCTGACGGTGGATGATACCAACTACCGGGCCGCGAAAGCGCAGGCGCAGGCCGCACTCGCTGATGCGCGTCTCAATCAGGAGCAAGAGATTGCGCGTGGGGCACAAGCAGCCCGTGATTGGGAAAAGATTGGCGGGGGAGAGGTCGCGAGTGACTTGGTTCTTAGGAAACCATTTTTGGAGAGCGCCAAGGCCCGGGTTGTTTCGGCCCAGGCGGCTCTCGATAAAGCTCTGGAAGATATCCTCCGTACTTCGCTGAGAGCGCCTTTTGATTGTCGTGTCCGGAGTGCGAATCTGGATCTCGGTGCGATTGCTGTTCCGGGCAGTCCGATTGGTCAGGTTTATGACAATTCGAAATACATTGTGCGTCTTCCATTCTCACTGGATGACTACGCCAGCCTCCCCAAGGATGTGGAGATCAAGTTGTTTTCGGAAGTCGGTGGGCAACAATATGAATGGGTTGCAACTGTTCTCTGGGAAGATGGTGATTTGGATCGGGCCACTTTGTCGGCCTATGTGATCGCGGAGTTTTATCCGAATGTGAATAACGGAAAGCGGTTTCTTCTGCCGCCTGCCGGGATGTTTGTGAAAGCCGAGGTCAGTGGCGCGGCACTGAAGCAAGTGGTTGCGGTTCCGCGTTCGGCGGTTCGGGGACGCAATGAAATTGCGGTGATTAACGAAAGGAACCAGCTTGAATTTCGCACGCTCGAGATTGTCCGGTCCACGGCCGGGATGGTTTATGTGAAATCTGGAGTCGAGGATGGCGAGCGCGTAATTATGACGAAGCTGGAACTTCCCGTGGAGGGAATGAGCCTCAAAGTCGTGGGAGACGAACCAGAATCCTAAGTCATGGAGAAAGTAATTAAATGGTTCAGCCAGAATCACGTCGCGGCCAACTTTCTGATGTTGTTGGTGCTGCTGGCGGGCTTTGCAACCTGGTTTCAGCTTCGAAAGGAAATTTTTCCAGAAACCTCGTTTGATGCGGTGGTGGTCAGCGTTCCGTATCCGAATGCCACGCCGGACGAGGTAACCAACGGGGTGATCATCCCGATGGAGGAGGCCATTGCCGACATTGAGGGGATCAAGCGGGTGACATCCAACGCGAGTCGCAATGTTGGCGCGATGACCATTGAGGTCGAGACGGGTTATGAAACCCGCAACGTCATGGATGACGTGAAGACCAAGATCGACGCCATCGACAACTTCGCCGAGAATGCCGAGCGCCCTGTTCTGGAGGAGTTGATCGTTAACCGGCAGATTCTGAGTTTGGCGATTAGTGCGGATACCGATGAGGCGAGCTTGCGGGAGTATGCTGAGACCGTTCGGGATGGTTTGTTGAATTATGCACCCGGAAAGCCAAAAGGGGTGTCCCAAAAGCTCTCCCGGTTCCTCAAGGGTGATCCGGAGATCAAGAAGGTGGAGTTGGCATCGGTGCGGGATTACGAGATTTCGATCGAGGTGTCCGAGGATCGCCTGAGGCAATATGGATTGACCATACAGCAGGTTGCGGCGGCGGTTCGTAAAGCGTCTTTGGATTTACCAAGTGGATCGGTAAAGACGGCGTCGGGAGAGATTGTGGTGCGGGGAATCGGGAAGCGTTACCGTGGCGCGGATTTTTTTGGGATTGTGGTGACGGCAAATCCTGATGGCTCCGTTGTGAAGCTCGAGGAAGTCGCTGAGATTATCGATGGGTTTGAAGATAGTGAATTGTCTTCCACCTTTAATGGAAATTCGGCGGTAGTGCTTCACGTCTTTAGCGTGGGGGAGCAGGATACGCTGACGATCGCGGCGCTGGCCAAGGAGTATATTGGTGGGTTGGAAAAACCGCCCGGGGTAAGCATTACTCTTTGGAATGATATGAGTCTCATGTTGCAAGGTCGGCTCGATCTCTTGAAGCGGAATATCGGGATGGGACTGCTTCTGGTGCTTCTCGTACTTGCTCTTTTCCTGCGCCCGAGTCTGGCCTTTCTGGTGGCTATGGGAATCCCGGTGTCCTTTGCCGGAGGGATGTGGTTGATGCCTGATTTTGGGATTTCCCTGAATATGATTTCAGCGTTCGCCTTCATCTTGGTTCTGGGGATCGTGGTCGATGACGCCATCGTAGTGGGTGAGAATGTCTATACCCGGATTCAAGGAGGGGAGCATCCGAGAGAGGCGAGTTGGAAGGGAACCCATGAGGTGGGAGTGGTGGTGATTTTTGGCGTCCTGACTACCGCGATGGCATTTACGCCGATGCTGGGTTTAAGTGGGGTGAGTGGGAAGATCTGGCCAAATATTCCGTTGGTTGTGATTCCGGTTCTTTTGTTCTCTTTGGTGCAGTCGAAATTTGTTCTTCCGGCTCATCTGGCATTGTTGAAACCGACCTCAAACAAGGTGAGTCGTAATCCTTTGATGCGTTTGCAGAAATGGATTTCAGGAGGGCTCGAGCGCTTTATTAAGTCGATCTACACCCCAACTCTGACGCTCTGTCTTCGTTTCCGATATGTTGTTTGGGTTGCCTTTGTTGGCTTGGTTGTGATCTCCGCGAAGCTCGTGGAGACAGGGAGAATTCCTTTTGAGTTTATGCCCAAGGTCGAGGGTGAGATTCTTTCGGCGAAGCT
>NHEN01000157.1 GCA_002172625.1 Verrucomicrobiaceae bacterium TMED86
TCCCTCATCCTCTCAGCTAAGGAAGCCGATGGCGGCTCCAACTCCGGACACGGAAAAGGCCTCTCCCTCTCCTGGGATGACTCCGGCAATCCCATTCCAGGTATCAATAAACCCCTCGATCTCTTCCGCACCCTCTTCGCCCACCCTGGCGACTCGAGGGCCGAACTCGATGCCCGACTCAAAAAACGTCAGAGCATTCTCGACCTCGTCCGTATCGACGGCGGCGGCATGAAACGCACTCTCAGCAAAGGCGATCAGGAAAAGCTCGACGAATACTTCACCGGAGTCCGCCAGGTCGAAAAAGGCCTCGAGCGCCAAGCCAAGTGGGCCGATATTCCCAAGCCCAAGGCGCCCTTTGAGGCACCCGATGAGGGCATCACCGGCGAGGAAGCGATCCATCTTATGTANGACATGATGATCATCGCTCTCCAAACCAACATGACCAACGTCGTCTCCTACCGCCAGCCGGTCTGCTCCCTCCTCGCCGGCATGGGCGTCAAACTTAAGGCCCACTCACTGAGTCACTACGGATTTTCCCAACCCCGTATCCTCGCCTCCCGCGAACGCGACAAGAAGTGTTCCTCTCTCTTCGCGCATTTCATCGACCGCTTAAAAGAAGCGAAAGACAGCGACGGNAGCCGCGTCTTCGACAACTGCATTGTCAGCTACGGCTCCAACCTCCGCAGCGGGCACGAACTCAAAAACGTTCCCGCGATCGTNACTGGCGGCGGCGCAGAGCAAATCAANCACGGCCGCAACATTGTCCTCCCCAAGGANGACACTCCGCTGGCNAACTACTGGCTCACCCTCATGCAGCAGGGAGGAATCAAAACCGAGCAGTTCTCCCACAGCACCGGAATCATCCCCGAACTCCTGAGCTAGTTTTNACATGAAGCTCCTCACACTCTTCGCCGTCTCACTCTTCACGGCCGCTTCCGCTGCGCCCGAAGCCACCACGCTGGATGCCAAAAAACTCCAGCCGTTCCTCGAAAACTACTGCATCAAATGCCACGGCCCAAAGAAACAAAAAGGCCAGGTTCGCTTTGATCAAACAGATTGGAAAATCACCGACAACGACACCGCCCAACGCTGGCAGGATGTCCTCGATCAACTCAACGGCGGCGACATGCCTCCCGAGGACGAAAAGCAACCATCGAACGCAGAGATGGCCGCCACCCTCGATTCCATCACCGGCTCCGTCATCACCGCCCGCAAACGTCTCACTGATCACGGCGGTGAAATCAAAATGCGCCGGCTCAACAAACGCGAATACGCTGCCACCATTCGCGACCTCTTCGGCTTCGATGTCTCCCTTCACGACATCCCCGACGACGGAGAAATCGCGACCTTCGACACCGTCGGTGAGNAACAATTCTTCACCTCGGCCCACTTCGAAAAATATCTCGAACTCGGCCGTCAGGTCGCCGACACCGCTCTCCATTACAACACCAGCCCGCGAAGAAAGGTCGAAAAAACCCGCACCGAGACCGAGGACCGCGTCACCAAAAGAATGCGTAAAGACCTCGCCGAGAAGGATCGCAAAAAAGCCCTCCTCGACGCCGGAAAGTCGTGGAAGGAAGCCGGCTTCAAAGACGAAGGCGAAATGAAAATCCTCCTCAGCCAGTGGGACTCCCGCGCAGAATTGCCCCGCAGCTATCTCAAGTATCCCCACGTCAATACCGGCGTCTACAACTCCAANGTCGCCAAGTGGTCCTATGCCAACAAACATACCGACATCCGCGGCGACTACCTCATCCGGATCCACGGCGGCCTCGTCGACAATCCCCACGAACTCCGGAAATTCATCCGCCTTTCCGACCGCGACCGCATCCACGGCACCCTAAAGATGACCGGCACTCCGGAGAAGCCTGAGTCCGTCGTCCTCCGCACCCGCCAGCCCATGGGCCGCACCCAGCTCGCGATTCGCCTCCGCGAAAATTTTCCGGACCACGCCATCAACTCGACCCGCGGATACATCAATCAACTCAAGGACCCACGCAAACACCCCGATCCCCGACCTTCCCTCTGGTTCGACTGGATTGAAATCGAAGGTCCCTTTTATCCTGAAAAACGCCCCGCCTTCGAAGAGCTCCTCTACCCCGGAATCGAAACCGGGAAAAACGGCCCCTATCTCAATCACGACAAACCCGCCCACGAGTTCCTCGAAAAATTCTCCNCCCTCGCCTTCCGACGCAAGGCCCCTGAACCCGCCTATCTCGAAGCCCTGCACCAGAACTTCGTCGATCTCCGGGCCTCCGGGAAAAACTACCGCGAAGCCATGACCGAAGTCATGGCCATCGTCCTCGCCTCGCCCAGCTTCCTCTTCATTCAAGAAGCCGCTCCCGAGCAAGACAAACCACACGGCCTCCTCGACAATCGCGAACTCGCCATCCGCCTTTCCTACTTCCTCTGGAGCAGCCCGCCCGACAACGAACTCTACGATGCCGACCTCTCCGACCCCGAGATCTACTCACAACAAATCGACCGCCTCCTCGCCGATCCAAAATCCCAGGCCTTCCGCGATGGCTTCATCGGCCAATGGACCCACCTCGATCGCTATGACGCCATCACCATCGANACCAGGCAGCATCCTCACTTTAACGAAGGACTCCAGCGGGATGCCAAACAAGAAGTTCGGGAATTCTTCAGCACCCTCATCAAAGAAAACCTCCCCGTCAAAAACCTCATCGACTCGGAGTTCGTCACCATCAATGGAGCCCTCGCCAATCACTACGGCCTGCCCTTCAACAACCCAAGAGACGCCTCATTCCGAAAAATCAAACTCCCCGCCGGCTCTCATCGCGGCGGACTTCTCACCCAAGCCGCCTTCCTCGTCACCGGCTCCAATGGCGAACGATCCTCGCCGGTCATTCGCGGGGCTCTCGTCATGGAAAAAATCCTCCACGACGCCCCGGCACCGCCACCGCCCAATGTCCCCGAACTCGATGAAGCTTCCGATAAGCCCATGACCAATCGCGAGATGGTCCTCCTTCACCAGGACCGCNCNACCTGCGCCTCCTGCCACAAAAAAATGGATGTNATCGGCNTCGGACTCGAAAACTTTGACCCCACCGGACGCTGGCGCGTCACCGAAAAAGTTGGCCGCAAGCAAGTCCCCATCCAACCCGGCGGCACCCTCCCCGGAGGCGGCGAATTCAAAGACGTCAACGAGCTCAAAAAACTCCTCCTTCTCCATCAGGACAAGCTCGCCCACGAACTCACCGAGTCCATCCTCGCCTACGCCCTGGGNCGCACCGTGGAATTCTCCGACGATGACNACGTCGAANAAATCCTNTCAAAACTCAAACCCCAAAACTACCCNCTCCGCACCCTCATCCGCGAGGTCGCCCTNAGCCCCCTCTTCAAAAAGAAATAAGACGAGTGGTTGCGTCCAANGGCCCAACTCCCAAGCTTTAAAAACTTCGCTCCTCAGCGTCATTGCAGTTAACTCTCCCCCCCCCAACCAAGTCTTAACCCTAGCAAACTTCCCATGCGCCTCCCANTCACTCTCTCATTCCTCATCNTCTTCATCACAACATTCTCCCTTTCTGCTAAAAANCCAAACGTCATCCTCATCATGGCGGACGATGTGAGTTGGGAGTGCTTTTCCTGCTACGGGGCCGAGGACTACCAGACCCCCAACATCGATGCCCTTGCCGCCAACGGCATCCGCTTCAACCATTGTTACTCCACTCCGATCTGCACCACTTCACGGGTCAAAATCATGACCGGGAAATACAACTTCCGGAATTACACCCACTTCGGATACCTCAATCCGGCCGAACGCACCTTTGGACACATGATGAAAGACGCCGGCTACAAAACCGCCATCGCCGGCAAGTGGCAACTCAACGGTCTCTATCACAATGCCGAGGGCAGCCAGGATGTTTCCCGTCCGGTTAAAGCGGGATTCGATGAATACTGCCTCTGGCAGGTCACAACCCAGAAACGTGGCGAAAGAGGCGGCGAACGTTTCTGGAGCCCGCCACTCGAACAGAATGGAACGTTCCTCAGCAAGGAAGACAATCATGAGAAATACGGCCCTGACCTCATGTCCGACTTTCTCTGCGATTTTATCAAGCGTAACAAAGACGAACCCTTCTTTGTCTACTATCCTGCGGTCTTGGTTCACGATCCATTCGTTCCCACGCCGGACACCATCGGCGACGGCTCCCGCGCCCACGAATCCAACAAGCAACCCAAAGACAAAGCTGCGCGCAAAGCCAACTTCGTCGCCATGGTGCAATATCTCGACAAGATCGTGGGAAAGATCGTCAAGCAAGTCGACGACATCGGCCAACTCGAGAACACCATCATTATGTTCACCGCCGATAACGGCACCCACACCTCCCTTACCTCTCGCTGGAATGGCCGGGACATCAAAGGCGGCAAGGGCGGCACCCGCGACATGGGAACCCACGTGCCCTTCGTGGCCTCATGGAAAGGACACACTCCCGAAGGCCTCGTCTCACACGACCTCATCGATTTCACGGACTTCTACGCCACTTTTTCCGAAGCCGCCGGGGCGAAACCCAGAAAAAATGACTCCCTCGACGGCCGCAGTTTCTTTCCTCAGCTTCAGGGTAAAAAAGGCACCCCCCGCAATTGGGTCTTCTGCCACTACCAACCTTACTGGGGGAAATTTCCAGGCATCCAGTTTGTCCGCGATCAAAACTACAAGCTGTATCGCAACGGCAACTTCTTTAACGTCCCCAATGATCTCAAGGAGACCAACATCCTTCCCATTGAGGGCCCCGGCAAACCCTCCCACGAGAAACTGACCAAAGTCTTTGAAACCACCCCGCCCGCCCCGGAAAAAAAGGGCGGCAAATCAATCAAGGCCCGCCCCACCCATCCCAACTGGAAAAACATCACCAATCCCAACGACTAGCCAAACCTTCAATTCTCTTCGCGTCATTGCAGCTCGCCCCACCCATATTCCGCAACTCCCTGCCGCCTGTCGCGATTTCTCCCCCTTCCGGGAGGGCCGCCCTTGGCCCCCTCTTCAAACGAAAATAGCAGAAATTCTCGGTCTAGGCGTCCCAAATAAAAACGCCGTGAGGAAAACCCCACGGCGTCAAAAGATTATAAGAGGGCTTTATTCCCACCTACTTTTCGATGCCGTAGATAGCACCTATGCCATCAGTGATCACATCCATCTTTTCTGAAAATTCGCCGGTCATGACACTGCCCATCGCTTCTGCGATTGCTGTTGCAGCTTCAGGCGACGGTGGATTAGCCACATTGGCCATCATCTTTTTCATCATCTTCGTTTCAATCTCTTTGTGAGTCGCTTGAATCGCGGCCTTCTGCTCGTCGGACGGTGCCGGAAGTGCCTTGGCCCGTTCAAGTAGGCCTTCAAGCTTGGGCTGCATTTCCTTCACTTTAGCAACAAATTCCAAGGCGGCTTCCTTACTATCAAGCGAAGCCATCGCGCCCATCACGTCCTCCATGTAGCCGAAGTACTCGGTGGTAATTGATTCATGGGTGTCTGCCTTCTTACTGGGACCACCATCCGAAGCTTCATTGTCCTCTTTCTTGTCACACGCAACAAATGCGAATGGAAGAATGAGGCATACTGTCAGTGCTTTGAGTAATTTCATAACCCCTCGGCAGTAGGGAATCAGATACCCAGGGTCAAGGTAGATCACTTGCCGCAGTAGCGCCAATTCCCGGCACCAAGCAACTTTCCCTCCTACCTTAATAACTTTTTAATCCGTAAATAGCGTCCATCTGGCGGGAAATCACCTTCATATTGACCCCAAAATCTCCGGACCCAAAAGAGGCTCTAACCGCTGCAATTGCAACCTTCGCCTCCGGTGTCAGTTCTCTGGTCTCAGCCAATTGACGGTCCAAATTCTGCTTTAACTTAATCCGTGACATCACTTCCGCATGCAGTGACTGCGCCGAATTTTTTTCTATATCCGAGGGCTCGGGCAATGCCCTCACCCGGTTCATAATTTCCAGGAGTTGTGGAACCATCACATTGATTTTCGCGAGAAAGGCATCCGCAGTCTCCTTGCTCTCAATCGAACCCATCGAGCTTAAAGCCTCCTCCATCATCCCAAAGTACTCGCTGTAGACCTTTTCATGAGTATCCGCAACGGCCTCGCCACCACCCACCTCTTCCTCATCCGTCTTTTGATCACACGCCAAGAAGACGAAGGGAAGAATCAGACAAACCATCAGAGTTTTGAGGAATTTCATAACACGCTGACAGTAAAGAATCACTTCCCCTCGGTCAAGAGGCATCGCCTCGCGCGACACTCTCAACCGGGCAAACCATTTGGGTATCTCGTCGTAAAGCGTCCCCGCCCACTTGCAAAAATTCAAAGCGCGCGTCGGCAGAATCAGGAAAGCGCAGCTCTTCATCGCCAAATACCTCAGCGTCCAAGGCCAGACTCCAACTGCCCATCATCTTTGTCCGTCCAAAAATTCGCGGCTCCTCAGCCTGACAAAATACAAAGGTCTGCTCCTCTGATCACTTTCATTGAATTCAGAAAATTAAGTGCCCGGAATTCGGCTCAATTTGGATTCATAAAAATCGCCGATCCCTTTATTCATGCTTCCTAAAACTCAATTTCCCTAAAATTTCCCTAACCCCCCATTTGACGATTTTATTCAAAAATCACCTGTTTTTCTTCAAGACTCTCTGCGCTTTCTCCTGTATCAGTCCCCCACATGAAGACCGTCGCCATTCTCGCAACCCTCGACACCAAAGCTGCCGAAGCCGATTTCATGCGCACCGAAATCGAAACCCTCGGCGGAAAGGCCTTTCTCATCGACCTTTCCCTCGTCGGCGACTCCGATCTCAAAGCTGACGTCACCAAGCAGGAAGTCATCGCCGCCGGCGGAGGCAATCTCGCAGAACTCCTCGTCAAGCCCAACCGCGAGCAGTCCAATCCCTTCATCGTCACCGGAGCCACCAAGCTCCTTCTTGAACTTCAGGTAGCCGGCAAAATCGACGCCGTCGTGACCCTCGGCGGAACCCAGGGCACCTCGACCTGCGCTCCCATTCTGCAAGCCCTTCCCTATGGCTTCCCCAAGGTCATGCTCTCCACCGCCGCTTCCGGCGACACCTCACCTTTCGTCGGCATTAAAGACATCACCATGATGTTCGCCGTCTCCGATATCCTCGGACTCAACGTCTTCTCCCGAAAAATTCTAGCAAATGCTGCTGCCGCCGCCTGGGGCATGGCCCAATCCGAGCAGTGCATCACCAAGTCCACCGCCAAAGGAGTCATCGGAATGTCCAACCTCGGGGTTCTCACCCAGGGCGCCATGCACGCCATCGAACTCTTCGAAGCGGCCGGTTACGAAGTCATCACCTTCCACGCCATCGGTGCTGGTGGTGACGCCATGGAGCAAATGATGAAAGAAGGGATCATCACCGCTGTCTTTGACTACGGCCTCGGCGAAATTGCCGACGGAGTGTGGGGCGTCCTCCGCGCCGGCGGACCCGACCGACTCACCATTGCTGGCAAACTCGGCCTTCCCCAGGTCATCGTTCCCGGCGGATCCGAGCACCTCGGCATCCTCGTCAGCGAGCCCAACGTCATTCCCGCCGGATACGAAGATCACCAAATCACCTGGCACTCACCTTACGTCTTCGTTCCCCGCCTCAATGCCGAGGAACAAGGCCGCGTCGCCAAAGTCATCGGAGAGAAACTCACCCACTCCACCAAAGACACCCTTTTCCTCATGCCCCTCAAAGGTGTGAGCAGCTATTCCGCAGAGGGAGGCGAACTCTACAATACCGAGCTCGACGCCGCCTACTGGGAGTCACTTCAAAAAGAACTCCCCGACACCATCGAAGTCGAAGCCATGGACAACAACGCCCAGGATGACGCCTTCGTCGAACGTGCCGTCAACTACCTCATCGAAAAACTCGAAGCGTAATTATTTTTCCCCTACCAAATCTCAAACCAAAACAACCAACCAACAAATACAATGGCTGACTTAGACGACATCAGAGACGGAGACAATTTTGGTCTCAACACACCTGCAGACACCTCTTCATTCTACCTCAAGGGAATGAACAGCGCATCATGGGGCATCAAAAACCGCATGTCCCGTATCTTCAACCGCAAGTCCGGACGTACCGTCATGCTTGCTTTCGACCACGGATTCCTCATGGGACCGACTTCCGGTCTTGAGCGCATCGACCTCAACATCGCTCCTCTTGCTGAAGAAGCCGACTGCCTCATGGGTTGCCGCGGCATGATCCGCACTTCCATCCCTGCGGAAAACACCAAGCCAATCTGTCTCCGCACTGATTCCGGCACCACGATTCTTACCGAGATGAACCACAACGTGCTCATCTCCGAAATCGACGCCATCGGCATGAACGTTTCCGCCATGGCCGCCATGCTCGCCATCGGCGACGCTGACACCGAAGCTTCCACCGTGGCTAACTTCTCCAAGCTCGTAGACATCGGCAACAAATACAGCATCCCCGTCATGGGTGTTACCGCTGTTGGTAAGGACATGGCTCGCGACTCCCGCTACTTCGGCCTCGCTTCCCGCGTTTGTGCTGAGAACGGCGCTTCCATCGTCAAGACCTACTACACCGAAGGCTTCGAAAACGTCGTGGCAGCCTGCCCCGTCCCCGTTGTCATCGCCGGCGGCAAAAAGCTCCCTGAGCTCGAAGCTCTCGAACTCTGCTACAACGCCATCCAGTGTGGCGCTTCCGGAGTCGACATGGGCCGCAACGTCTTCCAATCCGACAAGCCTCTCGCTATGATGCGTGCCGTCAAGGAAGTCGTCCACAACGACGCCAAGCCCGCCGAGGCCATCGAAATCTACAACGCTGGATAAACCAGTGGCCGGGGCCTACCGCCCCGCCACCAAGCTTTTCAACCCTGGGCGAAAGCCCGGGGTTTTCCTTCTCCCTCTCCCTCATTCACTCTATCTCTTTTCATGCCATGACCCGCGCCGAAAAAATCGATCTCATCCGTTCCCGCCCGCAACTCTCCGTCGCAACCCTCAGCGCCGACATGGGCAACCAAAACGCCGCCCTCCAAACCCTCAAGGAGAACGACGTCAACCTCCTCCACTTCGACGTCATGGACGGTAACATCTGGCCCAACATCACTGTCGGATCACCCTTCGTCGCCGGACTCAAAACCGACCTCCTCAAGGACGTCCACCTTCTCATCAATAAGCCCAAACAACACATCGACGCTTTCGCCAAAGGGGGCGCCGATCTCATCTCTTTCTCCGTCGAATACACCGCCCACATCAACGACACCCTCGCGCGCATTTCCACCCACGAAGACATCGTCCGCGGCGTCTCCCTCAACCCCGGCACTTCGCCCAGCTTCATCAAAGACTACCTCGATCAAATCGACTACGTCCTCCTCCTCGGCGTCGGCCCTTACTCCGGAAAAGAACTCTTCCTCGACGACATCCCTGCCAAAATCAAGACCCTCCTCGAGTGGAAACCCGAGCTCCTCATCTGCATCGACGGGGGCGTAAACAAAAACACCATCGCCCAAATTTCGGCCATGAACCCTCACTTCGTGGTTTCCGGATCCGCCATCTTCAACAACGAAGACCCCGTCGAAAACCTCGCCTTCTTCAACAACGCAATCAGCGCCTAAACCTCTCTTAACTCATCCCATTTCAATACCATGTCTGAACAAATTCACGCCGGAAAAGTCGCCATCGTCACTGGAGCCTGCGGAGGAATCGGCCGCGCCACCGCCGAACGTCTTCGCAACGACGGAGCCACCGTCGTCGGCCTCGACATCAACCCCGACGTCGCCACCAACCTCACCGGCGAGCGCCTCTCCGGAGCCGTCTGCGACATTACCGATGACGCTGCCCTCAAAACCGCCGTTGACAAAACCGTCGCCGAGCACGGCGGCCTCGACATTATTGTCGCCAACGCTGGCATCTTCAAATCCGGCGAATACATCGATGCCGAAGAAGACAGCTGGGATCTCCATCTTCGCATTAACCTCACCGCGACCCAACGCTTCCTCAAGTTCTCCATCCCCGCCCTCAAGGAAAGCGATAAGCAGGCAAGCATCATCATCATCGGCTCACGCAACTACGCCGCCCCCGGTCCAGGAGCTTCCGCCTACTCCGTCACCAAGGCCGGCGTGACCCAACTCGCCCGCGTCGCCGCTCTCGAACTCGCCCCCTTCGGCGTCCGCGTCAATGTTCTCCATCCCGATGCCGTCTTCGACACCGAGATCTGGACCGACGAAGCCCTCGAAAAATCTGCTAAGCGCTACGGCATGACCGTGCAGGAGTATAAAACCAAAAACCTCCTCAGCACCGAAATCACCTCCCCCGGCGTCGCCGCTCTCGTCAGCACCGTCGCCGGCCCCGTCTTCTCCGCCACCACCGGCGCCCAGATCCCCATCGACGGTGGAAACGACCGCGTGATTTAATCACCCTTCCTAGCTAAGTGGCCGCATTGCCATCCGGTGATGCGTCGATGCAACGACAGACCGTGGAAAAGTGCGCGACGGAAATTAAGATCGTCACAAAGCAGTATTACGACAAAAAATTCCCGTCACTTGATTTTCAGGGTCGGGCACAGCAGGATCAACGTGCCACATGACCCGTCATTTTTTCGTCGTAATTCTATCATTTCTCTCCTCAAGCTTTGCCGGAGCCAGAGAATCTGACTTCGCGCACTTCCTTGAGCCCGGCTTTCCATTCTGCGAAATCACCGTCGACGCACGGGCTCTGGGTAAGGAATTCCCGAAAGACAATCTTATTCCACGCGGATTGGTCGTCCGGGTAGCCGAGGACACCTACCTCGCTTACGACACCGATCTCTGTCGCTTGGCAGTTGCGTGGACCGGCGGATTTCTGACCGAGGAAAGTCTCGCGACGATGTCCTATCATCAGGCAAAAAAGAAAAAGGGCGGTGGCCAGAAAAAGCTACCAACTCCGATCGGTGATCCGATCTCTGCGAGTGGCCTTTATCCCGGAGTGCAGTTTGGGATGACGCCAACGTTCCACGACCCCCGCCCGGCAGGAAAAGAACCGAAGGAAATTGGTCGCGGCGCTTTGCCGAAAGGAATGGTGAGATGGGTTTCGGCAACCGCCATCGGAAATCAGGTGAAACTGCATTATGAAATCGACGAAGTAAAAATCCGCGAAGTCCCCTCGGCAATAGACGACACGGCCATTCTCCGCCATTTCCGGGTCAGTGAACACCCCAAAAGCCAGCTAACCATCGTCATCGGAACCGGCCACTGTCAGCTCCTCAACCCGCCCTCGGGTAGCGCAATCAAACAAGAGGGCGGAATCAGCTACCTCACGCTCA
>NHEN01000158.1 GCA_002172625.1 Verrucomicrobiaceae bacterium TMED86
TTCTCAGAGTTCCGTTCGTATCATTTAGATGGTCCAGCAGCTGTATCGATCTCACTAACTACGACACCACCACCGCCGGACTCAAAGGCTTCAAAGGCTTCTCTCACGAAGGCGGCGTTCGCGAACCCTTCGTCGTGAAGTGGCCCGCCAAAATCACGCCAAAATCCACCTGTTCCGAAATGGTCATCGGCACCGACTTCTACCCTACCATGCTCGAAGCCGCTGGCCTCCCCGCCCGCCCCGATCAACACCGTGACGGCGTGAGCCTCCTCTCTCTCCTCAATGGGAAAAATAAACTCAAGCGCGACACCCTCTACTGGCACTACCCGCACTACCACCGGACCATGCCCTACGGAGCGATCCGCGAAAAAAACTGGAAGCTCATCGAGTTCTACGAAGAAGGAGACCTGGAACTCTACGATCTCGCCAACGATCCCCAAGAAAAGAACAACCTTGCCACAAAGAACCCGAAGAAGGCGCAGGAGTTACTTACCAAATTCAAGGTCTGGAAAAAATCTGTCGACGCCCAAGCCATGGCTCCCAATCCAAACTACGACCCCAACCGGGCGAAGGGACGAGCCAAGAAGCCGAAGAAAAAGAAGACCACCAAATGATCTTCGATCCGATTCCGGCGGGCGCGCCTAAAACCTCCACGTCCATCCCACCTTTGCGACAGCCTCCCGTCCGACGCTTTCATAGCGTCTTTCCGCACCCACTTTTGCCAGACTCTGGTTTACCACAAAGTAAACATCACTCCCCGGCTTCACCGTCCACCGCACCCGCCCGTTGAGGCCAACTTCCTCAGAGACGTTGTCGTATTGCACATCACCGGTCAGCAGCAAATTGCTCGTGGGCGTCCATTGCACCGCGCTGTTAACCACAAGGGTATGGAAATCGCCTCCCGGCAGTTGATGCCAGGCATTGGCTGCCGAAATTCGGGTAGCCCAATCCGGGCCGGGCTTCCAAAAGATATTCAATTCGATCTCCTGTCTTTGCCCGCCCAAATATTCTCCAGCACTGGCCTCCAATTCACCTCCCCACTCCCACGACGAAGGCGTTTCGATCCCGCCAAATAGTTTCGTGCTCCGGTAATCTCCCACCGGAACCACCACCCCATCCGAAATTTCGAAATCCTCAAGAAAGCGCTCCCATTCGTGCTCGATTCCAAACTGAATCTCGCCACCCCCCTTGCGCTCGAAGGTCACATCGAATTCATATTCTTCCGAGAGAATTTCCCAGTCCAGGTCTGCATCAAACCCAGCCGAAAAATCAAAATCAATTTCATTCCATCGACTCCCTTCCGGCTCCGTTTCATAGGAAAAAAACGAAGTGAATTCATAAATCCCCGGTCGCCTCACAAAGCCCATCGCTGGATCCAAATCCTCTCCCACCCGCTGGAGCCCCACCCGCATGTAGATCGGGTTGTTCGGATAAATCGCCGTCAATCCCCAGCCATAATCTTCCACCCCTTCATTCTCGGTCTGCATGTACCAGCCAATCAACTCCCCCGTCTTCGCCTCTTGTCCCTGAAATCGGCTATCCTTCAGGTGGAAATCCAGACCATAGGTTCGCGCCGAACCATTTCCCCTCGGATCACCGTCCGTCACAATCGCCCCCACCGTGGACTCCCCAAACAGATCGTAAGTCACTCGTCCTGCAAACACGTCATCCGCCAGCAAGGATCCTTTATCCTCCAGGCCCACTCCCAGCACACCAAGATTCCACTTCCCGACTTTCCCGGTCAACTTCGCGCCCATCTCGATCGGCACCCGCTCCCCATCCCCAGACAAGCCAATCGTGCGTGAATGAAAAGGCAGCGGACTACGACGAATCCTCCCAAATCGAAAATATCGCGCATCCTCCAAAAAGAAGGAACGCTTCTCCGGAAAGAATATCGGAAAGCGAGTCGTGTTAACCACCCGCTCATCCACTTCCGTGTTTGCGAAATCCGTCTGCCAAGTCCACGTCGCCGTCAACGACGGCGTGATGCGGTAAAACAGATCCATCGAGGGTTCGAGTTCCGTCGTCACCGACCCGTTCTCGTCCTCCCTCCAACGCGCAACCGCCGTCGGGCGCACATCCAAACCCAAACCCGTCTTCAACTCGCGCATCCCCGTGATCCGACCCGCTCCCTCCAACGCATACAGCGACTTCTGCCGCGTCGCCGAAGCCCAACGCAACTTCTCCTCCCTCCGCCGAATCACCCGCTCGATATTAAATCCCCAGCTCTCTTGGTCCGGCTCGAAGGATATGCTTCGAAAAGGAATTTCCACCTCCGCCACCCAACCGTCCGCCGTCACCCGTGTCTTGGCCTCCCAAATACAATCCCATTCCATCTCAGGGCGATTTCCCGCCCGCACAATCCCGTCACCCAGACTCCCGCCCGCCGCGATCCCAAAAAAGTATCCCTCCGTCCCCCGCGCAAAGGGATCGAGGACTATTCGCAAGCGATCATCTCCCGACCCCGTCGAGTCCCTCCGTCGGTCCCGTGCGAGCACTCCCGCCGGCGTTCCGTCAAAACAAGTCACTCCCAAATAAAGCGCCTCGTCCGTCCGCATCAAACGCACCTCCGTCCGCTCCGACGGCTTGGCGCCCTCACGCGGTTCGACCTGCCCGAGATTTGAAATCGTCGCAGCCCGCCCCCATTCCACTTCATTCAGAACCCCGTCAATCTTCGGCTTCTCCTCAACCCGCTGGGGCTTCACCACATGCTGCCCCAGCCCGGCCCCCATCATTCCAAGCGAGAGCATCACCACGATCCTCCCGGCTTTTTTAATTATTAAGCTCTCACTCATCCGTTCGTCAGCCGCCATAGAAACCAAATCGCTAATCTCCCTTTTTAGTCCCCTAGTCATGGCAATCGTCACAATAGAAATGAAGTAAATCATCCACCTGCTTGGGCACCTTGAAATCCAACTTGCCCCCTGGCTCATCAGCTAATGCCAACAAAATAAAAAAAGGGAAAAAAAGAAGCCAAAGAAGTCGCATCAGGCAGGGATTAAGAAAAAGCATGGGCCAAAGCCATCTCATTTACGCCCTCCCACAAGTATTCTGTCAGAGACCGACATCCGCCCTGAGCTCTCAAATTCCTAGTAGTCATCTTCCATCTGTGCCAAACTCGGTGCATGTCAGATGAATCATCGCGAACAGACCTCTTGTGGGAAACGATTCAGCAAAAGGAAGATTACCCTATTTTCCGGCTTTGCTATCTCAGCAAGCCCACCAAACCCTTCACGGCTGAGGACCTCGACGATATCGAGAGCAAATCGATCATCGCCAACAACGAGCGTGATGTCACCGGTCTCCTGATTGTCAACGATGACCGGATTCTCCAGATTCTCGAAGGAGCCGAAGACTCGGTCCGAAATCTCTATACCAAGATCGAAGCCGACAGCCGCCACACCATGCTCAAGTTGGTCTCTGCCGTGGAAGACGAAGTGCGTCTCCTCTATAAATGGAGTATGGTCGTGCGGGGATTGGCCGGAACTCCCACGAAATTATTGGAACAGTTCACCCAGGTCTACGACGAACTCTTGGCCGCCGAGCCACAGGCAGAAATCTCCATTGATCATGTCGATCTTTTCCGCGAAATCGCTCTCTTCGATACTCTTCCGAGGAAGGTTTGAGAAAGAGGACACCCGCCATGTTCGCCCAATAAACCAGAAAGGGCGTCCTTTAGAATCCGATGGGGATTACTCGGAAGCACACTCTTTTGCCACTTTGGCAGGGTGCTTCAGCTTATCGCGAACCTCTTTGGGGTTCATGGCAGCCACGGTCGCTTCATCCATTCCCAAAGCGACAAGACGCTTCCGATGGTCGTTTTGACGTTTGTTTCTCGCTGAATTCGACTTTGTAGGACGATTTCTGTTTTTGTTACGCGCTTGTGTTGAGGCCATGGTGGTATTTTTTTCCTAGCTGAAAGAAGAGTTCCTGTTGATTGGCTAGGTCAATCTCAAGAACGCGGCCTATTTAGGTTCGATGGAGGCCCCGGTCAACTGGAATTCTGGCTCAAGCGGACTCTAGTTAAGGGGATTGATCCGCGCAGTGTCCTAAACGGGCGCTGGGAACCGGGACACATCCTGAGAAGCTTGCAACCACGGGGCACTCTCCACGCAAAGCGCCGGACAGGGAAAAACACTGCCCCCGGGAGTCTACTGCAGAATCTTTTTGATCACCGGCTCGATCCCATCGGCNATTTTCATAAAGCCAAGATCNGTTGGGTGAACGCCATCAACAGTGCATTCGTCGGCATGCTCTCCGAGAAGCGNTCCTCCATCGAGGAAATGGATGTTGGCATCCCCTCCCGCTCGCCGGGTCTTCACAAGGTCCGCCTGAAATTTCGCCCGGGCCTGAACCACGGCGAGTTGAGGACGCCCGAATAATTCGCCCGCATAGCGGATCTTGGAAATAATGAGGATGGGAATATCTTTGTCCTGAGCGCGAAGGAGATCCACGAATGGCCCAAGTGTTTGCCGAATTGATTCTCCGGCGTTGGCTTCGTAGTCGAGGACGATGAGCTTCTTGCGATCGATCTGATTAATGAGCTTTGCCAAAGCCGGCTCGCCTCTGCCATTGCCGGAGAAACCGAGATTCACAAATTCCCTATTCAAGCGACGACTGAGGATATTGGTGTAGGCCATGCCCGGACGCGCGGCGCATCCACCTTGCGTGATCGAAGTTCCATAAACGACAATCGGCCCGTCATCCACATACGGCAAGGGAGGGGCAATCGTCGCGCCCGCCGCCACACCGACCTCAACGGACTCGACGCCATTGTAGAGCGGGAAATTCAAAGTGAAGTGGCGCATGCTTTTCGTGCTATTCACGAGCGTCACTTCATAGTCCTTGGCCTGCGCGCTAAATCTGGCAGTGGCGAGGTAGCGTTGCCTCAAGGGGCCGCCAACATAGAGATCGAAGCCGCTCTGCCCGGTCGCGGGCATATGATACATCCCGGATACCTGACGCAGTTTCACCCTTAGCAAAACTTTGGGGCTATCCGACTGGAACTGAATCTGCCCCCCCGCCGTTGAATTCGCCAGGCTGTCAACGGCCCCACGAATCGGCCACTGTGGTTTCACCGGCAACCTGCGATAAACCTTGTCCTCGCCAATCCAAGGGAACCCGACGAGTCGAAACGGTGCAGCGCGCGGATCGAACCAAGCGATCCCTTTCGAATCCGCCTTTTCCAAGGTCATGTTTGGATCGAGCTTTTCGATATCGATTTCCTGAGCCCGGAGAATTGGACCGAACATCGAAAGGCAAAGAGCGAGAGAGAGGAGGTATTTCATGGGATATTGAGGACTAACTTTGGCACCTTGGCGATCACTGAACAATCCCTTCTGGGCTGTCTTGGGGCTTCACGATCGTCATCTCTGCAACCGCCATTGTCCCAATGGTTCTAGGACAACTCATCATCACCCCAAAGCATTGAATCTCCCCAAATGGGATCTAGTGAGACGCTAAGGGCCAAAATTGGCAGGGTAATCCTCTCCCCAATCTGATCGGCAAATGACCGTTTCGGTGATTGCCCCTTTGGAAAGATGGCGTATCTTGCGACCATCATCAATTACTCACGTCGCCGTTTACTACAGGGAAGTCTTGCTGGTGGAACTACCGGTCTGTTGACCGGGCTCGGTCAGGCCCAAAATCAAGGCGCTGTCGAAGCAAACGTAACGAGAAAAAAACCGCGCGGGATTATTTTTTGTGTTTCGGACGGGATGAGCCAGGGCGTAATCTCAATGACGGAGGCTTTCTCAAATCAAGTGCGTGGCAAGGGAACCCATTGGTGGGAATTAATGGCAGGCGGAAAAGCAGTCCTTGGGCTCATGGATACTGCGTCCTCAAGTTCCATGGTGACCGACTCCGCTGCCGCCTCTTCAGCCTGGGGTTCCGGAAAGCGCGTGCCAAATGGACAGATCAATTTCGACGCGAACGGAAAGAGACTCGAGTCGATCGGCGAGACTCTGGAAAAGAAAAACGTGCGCCTCGGATTAGTGTCGACGGCGAGTATTACGCACGCCACTCCAGCCGGTTTCGCCGCTTCTGTCATTAAACGGGGCCAAGAGGATCGCATCGCGTTGCAATACCTCAATCGCGTTGATGTCATCCTCGGTGGGGGCTCGAAGTTTTTTGACGCAAAAACGCGAAAGGACAAGAGGGATCTTTTCGGAGATTTTGCGAAGGAAAAGTATGATGTCATCCGCTCGCGGGACGGGCTTTTGAAATCAAAATCCAAGAAGATTCTTGGCACCTTTTCTTCCGGATACATCCCCTACTCCATTGATCGTGATCAGGATGAGGCAATGCAAAAGGCGGTCCCGACCCTTTCCGAGATGAGCGCAGCGGCCCTGTCTCGCTTTTTAGATGACGATGCCCCTTTCCTGATGCAAGTCGAAGGAGCTCGCATCGATCATGCCGCGCATAAAAATGACATCGGAGCAATTTTGAACGAGCAAATGGCCTTTGATGACGCCGTCGGAAAAATGTTGGCCATGACCGAGGGCCGCGACGACATCCTCTTCGTTTTGACCAGCGATCACGGGAATGCCAACCCTGGGCTCAATGGCACGGGAGCTGGCTATCGTCAGACCAATGAGCACTTCTCCAGAATCGCCCGCATTAAAGGATCCGCAGAGTGGTTTCTCCAGCAATGGGGAAAGACCAAAACGAAATCCGCAGCGGAGATGAGCAAGCTGATGGAAGCGACCTATGGCTTCAAGCCCTCACCCCGGGAACTGGAAGCCGTCATGGATCGCACTGCCGGAAAGAAAGTTACCCAGTGGAGCAATCAACTCTCCAATCCGGTCGGCCTTCTGGGGCAGATTGTCGGCAACGTTACTGGAGTCGGTTGGACCGGTATCTGCCACACCTCTGATCCGACGCAGATGACCTCCATCGGACCGGGGGCAGAGAGCTTCGCAGGCTTGGTGAGAAACGATTCGATTCGCGATCGCCTGCTCGACCTTATGTTGGGCTAGGCTGGGGAATCCGGTGTTCTCAAATTACCTCCTTGCTCTGATCATACAGATCGCTCAACCTCTCCACCAACTCTTGCAAAAAACCATGATCAACAAACGACGCCACTTCCTCAAATCCACCCTAGCCGCCGGTGTTTCACCCTTCATCTCAGGCGGCCTTGCCGGCGCTCAAATTATCGGAGCCAATGATCGCCTCCGTCTTGCCGTTGCCGGGCTCAATGGACGTGGCAAGAATCACATCGATGGTTTTCTCGGGCAAAAGAATGTCGAAATCGCTTATCTGATCGATCCCGACAAGAAAGTTCTCGCCAGTCGCATGAACGACCTTCGCAAGAAGGTCGAAGCAAAAGGCCGTCCCTTCACCACGAAAGGCATCTCGGACATCCGCGAAGCACTTGCCGACAAAAACCTCGACGCAGTTTCCATCGCAACTCCGAACCATTGGCATTCGCTCATGACGATTTGGTCCGCCCAGGCCGGCAAGCACGTCTACGTCGAAAAGCCCATGAGCCACGACGTCGCAGAGGGCCGCATCTGTGTCGAAGCCCAACAAAAATACGGCGTCGTCATTCAACACGGCACGCAACGTCGCTCCGATGCCGGGATCGCCGGACTGAGCGAGGCGATCCGCGCCGGGAAATTTGGGCGCCTCAAAATCTCCTACGGATACTGCTGTAAACCACGTGGCGGAATCGGCCACGACAAGATCGCTACGCCGCCCGAAAACCTCGACTGGAATCTCTGGCGCGGCCCCGCTCAGATCGATGACTACCACGGCAACTATGCCCACTACGACTGGCATTGGTTCTGGAAAACCGGCAACGGCGACATGAACAACCAGGGCACGCACCAACTCGACGTCGCGGCCTGGGCCCTTGATGAAGATCAAACCAATCCCGTCCGCGTGATGTCCCTCGGTGGCCGTTTCCAGTGGAACGACCAAGGCGAGACTCCCAACACCATGATGGGCATGGCCGAGTATCCCAACGGACAGTGGGCCTTCTTCAACGTCCGCAACGTGAATTACAAGGGCTACGAACGTCAGGTCGAAAACGAATACTACTTCGAAGACGGCGGAAAGATCATCCGCAACAAATACTACGCGCCCGGCTCCAAAAAAGGAGAGTCCGTGAAAGTGGACAAAGGCGACGTCACTCCGGGCGGAAACTGGGGCAGCTTTATCGCAGCCTGCCGTGCCGGCAAACCAGAGATGGCCAACGGCAACGTGCTCGAAGCCCACTATGGCTGCGTCCTCGGCCACCTCATGAACAACTCCTACCGACTCGGAGAAGACGTTCCCTTCAACTCAAAAG
>NHEN01000159.1 GCA_002172625.1 Verrucomicrobiaceae bacterium TMED86
AGGCCACAGCCCGCTTCTCGCTATCTGTGATTGAACTGAGCCTGGTCCCCTCCTCGACGGCTGATTGCCTCTTCTTTTTGGCAAAATCGTCAGCCAAAGCTTTCGTCTTGAACCCTAGTCTCCTTAACTCCCCTCCCTCTCTGAAATTCACCCGCCACCTGTAGTGATGATGCCCCTTGAACCGAGCAACAGGAAACTCCATGCTTCTTTTCAATGTTTCCCTTCCCCATACCCTTAAATTCGCCTAGATTCGCACCATAAAGCAAGAGTAAATGGATCATAAATGGTCACTCTAGCGATTGCCCCCGTAGTTCAACGGATAGAACAAGGGTTTCCTAAACCTTAGATGTAGGTTCGATTCCTGCCGGGGGCGCCAACGCCCTACCCATGAAGAGTCTTTTCGATATTCAGATCAACGGATTCGCGGGAGTCGATTTTCAAGCTGACCAACTCAGCATCGAGGAAATGCACCAAGCCGTCGATGGCTTGTCCCGGCACCAAACTCTTCGCTTTTTCCCCACTCTAATTACCGATTCTCTGGAATCGCTTGAGCGCAAATTTGCCCGTTTGGAATCATTTCGAAGCCAGGACCAGAAGCTCGCCGAGGCCATGTGCGGCTACCATCTGGAAGGCCCCTGGCTTTCTACCAGACCAGGATATCGCGGGGCTCATGATGCCCGATGGATGGGACCACCCGATCTGGATTCCTTCCAACGCCTCCAAGAAGCCGCCGGTGGCAATATCCGCCTCGTCACCCTCGCTCCCGAACTCCCTGGCTCGGAAAATTTTATTCGCGTCCTCGTCGATTCAGGAACCGAGATTTCCCTGGGACACACTGCAGCCCCAGACGATGACATTAGCCGCGCCATCGATGCCGGGGCCCGATTCTGCACCCACCTCGGCAATGGCGTTCCCAACGAACTTCATCGCCACAACAATGTCATTCAACGCCTCCTAGCCCGTGACGAACTCTTCGCCTTCTTCATCCCCGATGGCATTCACCTTCCTCCCCCGGTGCTAAGAAATCTCGTCCGAGCCAAACCCGATGGCAAAGCCCTTTTCACCACCGACGCCATGTCCGCCGCCGGAGCAGCTCCGGGAAAATACGCTCTCGGCGAACTCACAATGGAAGTCGGCGAAGATCGCATCGTCCGAATGCCCGGAGCCAAAAACTTTGCAGGCTCAGCACTCGCTCCGGACCAAGGAGTCACTCACCTCGAAAATTGGCTTCGCTGGCCGCCTATTAAAGCCCGCGCTTCCTTCTCGACCAACATCGCCGAGCTCTTCAGAGTGGACCTTCCAGAGCTCTAACAACTCGCCGCCGTGAAAAAGACCTTCGACCAACTCGAGACCATCGTTCATCCCAACCGCGCCGAAATGGGCGCCTCCGCCGGCCACGCTGCCGCCAAGATCCTCCGCGACGCTCTTTTTCTGAGCGGTTCAGCCCGCATCATCGTAGCCAGCGCCCCTTCCCAGGATGAAACCCTTTCCCGACTTGCCCAGGAACCGCGGATCGATTGGAGCAAAGTCACCGTCTTCCACATGGATGAATACGTCGGCCTTAGCGACTCACACCCCGCATCCTTCCGGGCCTATCAAAAAGAACACTTCCTTTCCAAAGTCACCCCGAAAGCCTTCCACGGCATCCAAGCAGAAGCTGCTGATCTCGACTCCGAGGTCGCCCGCTACACCGAACTCATGAACGAAAGCCCCATCGATCTTGTCTGCATGGGCATTGGTGAAAATGGACATATCGCTTTCAATGACCCTCCCGTCGCCGACTTCAATGATCCACACACCATCAAGGTGGTCGAGCTCGACGAAGCCTGCCGCCAACAACAAGTCAACGACGGCTGCTTTCCTGACTTCGACTCCGTCCCCACCCACGCTCTCAGCCTCACCTGCCCCGCCTTGATGTCTGGAAAACACCTCATCATTACTGTCCCCGGAAAGCTCAAAGCAAATGCCGTCAAGGAGACCCTCACCGGCCCCATCACCACCACTTGCCCGGCCAGCATCCTGCGGACTCATCCCAACGCGGAACTCCATCTCGATACCGACTCCTACCAATTGGTCGGCGCATAAAATTCCCGGGGCACCTTTGCCTTTGCCAAACAGGGAAATTTCCCTAGCGTGACGCCCTTCCCGCAGGGAACCTCATCATGGCTGGATTTTTCAAAAAACTGATCAACAAGATCACCAACACGGCGGAAATCGATTGGGACGATCTCGAAGCCGAACTCATCACCGGTGATCTCGGCGTGAAACTCTCCCTGGAAATCGTCTCCGAACTTCAGGGTCTCGGTCGCAAGGTCTCCGCCGATGATGTTGTGGAAACGACCCGGACAAAACTCTCCGCGCTCTTCCCCGAAGACTCACCCGCCCTGCAACCCCGCACCGATGGCAAACCCGCCGTCCTTCTGGTCGTCGGCGTCAATGGCACCGGAAAGACGACCTCCACCGCCAAACTCGGACACCTTCTCCAAAGCCAGGGCTACTCCGTCCTCCTCGCGGCGGCCGACACCTTCCGCGCCGCCGCAGTTGAACAACTCGTTCGTTGGGGCGAGCGACTCAACTTGCCCGTCGTTACCGGTGCCCACGAAGCAGACCCTTCCTCTGTCTGCTACCAGGCCCACCAACGCGCCATCAACGAGAACTACGATTTCCTCCTCTGCGACACCGCCGGGCGTCTCCACACCCGCAACAACTTGATGGACGAGCTTTCCAAGATCAAACGCACCATCAGCAAGCAGGACGAGACCGCACCGCACGAAACCTTCATCGTCGTCGATGCCACCACCGGAGGCAACGCCCTCAACCAAGCTCGCGAATTCCAAAAAGCGGTTCCTCTCGATGGACTCGTCATCACCAAGCTGGACGGCTCTGGAAAAGGAGGAGTCGCGGCTGCGATTCAAAAGGAACTCAACATTCCTCCCCGCTTCATCGGCACCGGAGAAGAGCCCGATCAGTTCTCACGCTTCCAACGCGAAGAATTCGTGCAGAATATCCTTTAGTAACGCTTCCAAAGCTTCGGCACGAAGATTACCAGCAAGGCCACGTATTCAAGCCGGCCCAAGATCATCAGGCAGACAAAGAGAATCTTACTCGGTGAACTGATGTCGTGAACACTCTCTGTCGGCCCCATCTCTTCAAAGGCCGGCCCGATATTTCCGAGGCAGGAAATGATCCCCGAGACCGCCCCCATCAGGGAATGACCTGGGTCGAACATTTGAAAAGCCATCGTTCCAGTGATCCCAAAGAAACCAAACAGCGTCAGCACCAGGAAAAGCTGACTCTGGGCTTCATCGGGCACCTGCCGGCCATTCAACTTCACCGGACTCACCGCCTGGGGGCGAAATGACCGCACGAGCCCCGAAGCCATAAAGCGAAACCACAAAATAATCCGGCTCACTTTCAGCCCCCCCGAGGTCGACCCCGAACACCCACCGATCATCATCAAAAACAACATGATCCCAACTCCCATCCGACTCCAGTGATCGTAGTCGTCACTGACATATCCGGTGCACGTCCCAATCGACACGATATTAAACACCAAATCAATTGCAGCAACATCGCTCCCACCCCCCAATTTCTGGAGCAACATCACCACACAGAAAAAACCAATCATCGCCAGGAACCACCAGACCTCTTCAAAGCGCTTCCCAAGATCATTAAAACGCCCCCTCATTAGCACGAGATAGAACGGGAAACTGATCGCCCCAATGATCATAAAAATGATCAGCCAGCTTTTACTCCACACCGTAAAGATGCTCCCCACACTGTCGCTCTCCGTTCCAAATCCTCCCGTGGAAACCGCCGTCAACGAATAGTTGATCGCCTGAAATGGCGTCAGACCCAGAAAGTAGAGCCCGGCACCACAAACCAATGTCAGCACGACATACAACGCCCAAAGTCGCCGCATCGTCTGGCGAAGACTCGAAATATCCGAGTTCGCCAACGACGACTCTGCTCCAATCAAGGTCTTACTGCTCGAAGTCATCCCCGAGAGAACCACCACAAACATCGCTAGAATCCCCATTCCCCCAACCCACTGCGTCACCGAGCGCCACATCAATATTGATTTAGGCAGATTCTCGAGATTCGAAAAGATCGTCGCCCCCGTGGTGGTTAATCCCGACACCGCTTCAAACAAAGCATTCGGGAGAGTCTCATGAGGATCGCAAAGACAATAAGGCAAGGCCGCCATCAACCCACAAACGAACCATCCACTCCCGACCAAGGCCATCGCCTCGCGGCGGCGCATGGTATCGGGTCTACTGGAACGCTTCCCCAAATACTTTCCCGTTCCCCAAAGTCCGCCGCCCACAGAAACGGCAATCCCCAGACACAAGGCCCACCCCTTCAAATCCAAACCGGTATTGTGTCTTTCCCCCGTCGGGATGATCCATGCCAGCAGCACGGAAAACACCATCGCGGCTCCCAAGAGGAGAACCACCATCCCGAGGGAACGAAGTAAAACGGCAATATTCACGAGATAAGAAAATCCAATAAAACGCCCTCGGCGCTCTCACAGGCTATCTTGCCCACCTGCCCCCTCCAATCTAAAAACTCCGCCCAAAAATCCCGAAAATCCTCAGTTTAACGCTCAAACCTCTCGATTTTCCGAAAATAATTCAATCGTTTCCATCATTGCCCCGTCGTGTTTTGAAATTACTTCCAGAGCCGCCTTCGTTTGTTTCGTCGAATCCTCCAGCAATTCGACGAGAGCCTCTTTCAACTCCTCCTCATTTTCAACCATCCGGATCCCCCCGGCAGCTTTCAACTCACTCACCAAAGGTTCGAAATTCGCCATGTGTGGACCGCAAATCACCGGAACCCCGGCTAAAATCGCCTCGCTGGGATTTTGCCCGCCTCTCTCGAAAAAGCTTTTCCCAATCACGACAACATCGGCATGAGCCGTCCAATCGCGTAGCTCACCAGTACTATCGATCACAAAGACTTCGTCACCCGACGGAATCTCAAACCGGCTCCGTAATACCATCTTACCATCCAAGGCTGCCCTCACCTCTTCCCTCCGTTCGGCATGTCGGGGAACAATCACCGCTTGCGCACCAACCGCTCCAAAAACTTTAGCCAAATATTCCTCCTCTCCTGCGAAGGTCGACACCGCCATTGCAATGGGACGCTCAGGAAATTGCGCAAGCATCGCTCCAAATTCATCACGTTTTTGAGGTCGCACCGCACCTTGGGAATCGAACTTCACATTTCCCGTTAACACCGTGGCTTCGGAGCGAACTCCAATTTCCTGCCATCGAACCAAGTCTTCCTTCTCAGGAATACCCACATGATCCAGAAGCGAAAGAAAAGGCTTCACCACCGACTTAAACCTACCCAACCGGCGACCGGATCGCGGCGATAGCCGGGCATTCATCAAACCGAGAGGAATCCCCTTCCGATACGTCTGGTAAATCAAATTTGGCCACAACTCCGACTCCACCATGATGACCACCCGCGGCTCAAAGCGCTCCATGACCCGCTTGATGAGGAATGGAAAATCAAGAGGAGCATAGATCACTCTCACTTCGGACCCCGCGTTTTCCCGGGCCACCGCCATGCCCGTCGCCGTGGTTGGGACCAAAACAAAATGCTCCTTGGTCTGCGTCTGCCACTTCTTGATAAACTTCAGCGCCAAGAGAACCTCTCCCACACTCACCGCATGAATATAAACGCCACCGCATTTCTCCATCTCCGCTTCGCAATCATATCTCCCAAGCCGCTCTAGCAAACCACTTCCCCAGCCGCCACGCCGCCACATTTTCAGTAACCAAAACGGCGACGCCAAGACAACGACGATCGGATAAATCGTATTCCAAAATAGAAGAATCAACGGACGCATGATCAGGATTTTCGACGATAGATTGTGATACGGCTGCGACCATAATCACGCTGCTGCACCAATTCGAGGTCGCAGACCGGCAGCTCTCCGGCAGCCTCTCGCTCCACCACCAAAAATCCATCTTCCGACAACCACCGCCCCCATCCATCCAGCGCAATCAAATCCGCCGCGAGGTCACTGACTCCGTCCGCATAGGGAGGATCGGCAAAGATCAAATCATAGCTAGCCCGGTCGCCTTTTAAGTATGCCAATACCTCACGCAAGACTACTTTGCCTCCGGTCAGCCCCGTCTTTTTCAGATTTCCCTCGATCGCGCGAACCGCCCCTCGATTTTGATCGACAAAGGTGCAGGACATCGCGCCCCGGCTCAATGCCTCCATACCAAGCGCCCCCGAGCCCGCAAACAAATCAAGCACCCGGCTATCCCCAATCACCGTATGTAAGACCCCAAACAATGACTCCCGCACCCGGTCCGTGGTCGGACGAGCCACCTCACGAGGGACTTTGAGAGCGCGTCCTTTGGCAGTTCCTGAAATGATTCTCATTGAAGTAAATTGGCAGAATGATGCTTCCCAGTCAGAATAGCTTTCAATGCAGGAAAGAGCAAAGCAGACGTTCGCTTCTCTCCCAGATTCACAATCATTCCTTCTTCGGATGATTCCATACGAAGATCCCGATAAAGTCGATCCTCTGTCACCAGAGGTTCGAAATCGAGAGTCCATTCTTCATTCGCCCGATGAACACGTTGCTCATAAACCTCCGCCCGTTCCGGACTACCCACCACCCGCACGGTCGCGGCGGCTTCGCCATCACTGGTGACAAACCCATTGAGCAAAATCGCCTCTTCATCACCAATCATCCGGGCGTCTGGAATAACCAAGCCGGCTCGATTCACACGGGCTTCACCGTAACCACGATAAAACTCAATCACACTGGCATCCCGATCATCATAAATTTCCATCCCCTCAAATCCGGCATTCCCATACCCGGAAAAACTTTGTGGCATCATGAGATATCCCTGAATCCCGCATCTAAAAAAAAAGTGTTCAATACCAACCGGACTCTTCTCTTCTCCGAAGATCGGGGAAAGATCAACATCCTGGTTTGGTGCCACCACTTGAAGTCCAACCGGGAGGCCTTGCGAAATTCGAATCGCCAAATTCATCTTCAAATTCAATCCCACCACCTTGAGCTCATGCTCGTCGATCCGAATGAACTGCCCTTTCCACTTCACGGGGATGATTTCTTCCCCATTCACCATCTCCCCTCCCGCATGCAGGGCCGTAAACCCCACGTGACCTTCCCGCTCCGCACCCCAAACTGGAAGCGCTCCTTCCAAATCCTCCACCGCTATGGAAAGCTCCGGATGCTCCAGCGAAGTGAGCGCCAAGTTGACATCCTTAAATACAATCAACCCTTCAAAATCATCCACGGGGCTGGCCTGAAAATCGGGAGGTTCTCTCGGCTCTTCCTTTTTGCTGATCACCTCACCCTCCTTGTTTTCTTTTTGAGGCGTTGTCCCAGACGGTGAAGTATTCGGAGAGTCCCCAGGGTTGTTTTCTTCCGACCCGCGTTGCTGGGTCTCCGAAACGACGTTCTTTTCTAAGAGAACCTTCAACAACTCAATCGAGATCTCTCCCGTCACCCCCGAAATCTCAAGCCGCTCGAACCTCTTCTTTCTCTGAACCAAGGAGACCCATGAGAGATCAACCGTCACGGTATCGATCCGCAAAATCTCCCCGAGAATTCCTGAATCATCGCCGGGCTTCACCACGAAGTCTCTTACCATCACTCCTCCCCACGGCGTCCAGGTCACACTCTCAAGATCACATGGCAGCCCAAGACGTTTTTCAATTCGCCCCGCAATCAAATCCGCCCCCCATGAGGTCGAGAAAAAGAGATTCAACGTTCCCCAAAAAGCAATCAGCCCAACCAATACTACGAGGACCAACCGTCGGACAATCCGCCAGCGTCTTCGTCTCGGNCTGNCCGGCTTCACCCCGAAANTTTTCTATTTANCCGCTTCGATGGGNAATCGAATCAGAAGGTTTTCATAAGCGAGGAATTNCCCCTTCCGGTTNNTATTCTGCAAGCGGTAAATGATGAGGCCATGTTTTCCGTCCTTCTCTTTTCCAATCGCAAAGTTTTCCNTNGTGCGGCCGAGAAGATTTTCTTTCTGAAACTTCCANTCCTGACCGGTCCAGGCCCCNAGGATTGTTTCCGGATCGGCTTCNATATCTTTGATACGCCCCATCTTTCCTCCAACACCATCAAAGACATCATCCTTGGCATTGTAGCGAAGCAAGGTCAGATCGACATCTTTGGCCGCAAAGCGAATCATCCAACTCCCCCCCAAGGCTTCCAATCGAAGCTCAATGGGCTGAATAATCTTATGCGTTCGCTCACTCCAGAGTTGTCGATATTTCTGATATTCCTCCTTGGTCAACCCCAGATTCTCGTGAAACGGTAAAGGGACTCCCGGCTTGGCATTACCCGCAAAATCAGCATACCACTCGGGATTCGCTTCCGAAGCAACCTTGACTTTATCGACGTATTCCTTGATTCCCTCAGGAGGCAGAACGCCAATGATGTTCCCCTTCACCACCTTGTCTGCTGGAAGATATGCCGTCAGCAACTCGGGAGGTTTCTCCTGGGAAAAAGCCTGTCCCAGCATAGCTCCAAATAGTGTCAAAAAGGCCAACACCTTGGTAATTTGAATGACTCTCATAAATCTTATCTGTGGAAAATCCAATACCCCGATTGCAGGAGCGCCAAACCGAAGCATATTTAACCTCATAAGTAAACCCACACTCTGGAAAACCCTCTGATTCCCTGAGTTCCTATTCCTCATCCGGATTCGTGGGATAGGCCCAAAAAGTGGCCACAATCTTATCGATCACCACGGATCGGGGAGCCTTACTTTCAGGCAGGAATCTTACGCGTAGAATGAAGGGCTGGGTTTTCGACTTTCCGGGAGGTGCCTCGAGATACTTTTTCATCTCACTCGCTAAGGTAGTCCCCTCCTTCAGATATCCAAAAATGACCTTATCGGTATGCTTGGCCGTCATCCGAACACAGAGATAACCGTCCTCTTCCGGAAATTCATAGGCGTAGAAATCATCAAAGCTACCGTAAACCCTCAAATCAATGGGAACAGTCGGGCGCTTCTTTAAATAATCTTCAAATGCGATTGGCTGGTAGCTGACAAATGACTCCCAGTCCACCAGATAACCTTTTTCGACATCTTCAAGCAGGATTGGCAAATTTTCCCCTTCAGCCACACGGACGCTCAAGGCTACGAATGGCCTCTTCTTCAGAGGAATAGTGGTGTATTCGCTGACTTTCTTGTATTGATAGGATTGTATCGGAAATCGTCTGTAATAATCCAACATCAGGGGTTTCACCCGATTTGGGTGCCGCACATACTTCAGACGTTCTTCAACCGTCTTTGCCGAGAGAAAGCCCCGCAAAATCTCTTCCATTTCATCGTAATCCCGGGCCGCCACCTCCATCAACTTTGCTTCATTATTTCGGAAAACGGACTGACCGAGCTGGTCGTAAGCCTCCTGATCGATCATGGACTCTGGCAACGCTCCGGCCTCCACTATCCCATCCACCTCGCCTATTCTCTGAGAAAAGGCCCAAACCAAAACGCCCCCTAACACCGCGAACAACAGAACAAACCAGCCTATCGGCACACTGGTCACCTCCTTGGCCTCCGCTGCGACAAGCCATTCGCTTTCGGGACCCAAGATCTCCGGAACCTCATCCACATCGCTATCCCCCATCATATTGGGCATTGCCATCTCCTCCTTACTCGGTTCCTTCATCGTCAGAGTCCCTGCTTCCGGAGCGTCCAATCGGACAACCTCCTCCTCTTCGGAATCTTCTACAACACGAATTCCATCGAATTCACTCTCTGTATCCTTACTAGCAGACATACTCTCTAATTTATCCTAACCCGAAATGAGCATCGACGCAATGCCTGAGCGTCGCTACCTTCATATTCCAACGTAACGTGGACAAAGCACGCATTCTCATTCTTTCGGCTAGCTTCGGCGACGGCCACAATACCGCCGCCCACCATCTGGCCCAGGCTCTGTCCCCTCGCAACGAAGTCCGCATCGCCGACCCATGTGATCTGGGTAGCCCCAGGACCAATCGCTTTCTTTGCAAAATCTACCGTGAGGTCACCACTTACACCCCATGGCTCTGGGCCCTGATTTACCGATCCACCGACCGGCAAGATTTCACCAAACCACTCCCTTTACTCAAACCAACCGAAGACGCGCTGGGCACTCTTCTCG
>NHEN01000160.1 GCA_002172625.1 Verrucomicrobiaceae bacterium TMED86
ATGAGTGAAATGCAGGTGATGCCCCGGGTGGCGAGATCTTCCGCTCCCTCCCTGACCTCCAGGCTGGCAACGCGGCCCTCAAAGGTCGTCGATTTCCCTTCCAGCTTTGCCGAGACATTGGCGAGCGAGGTAAAGGCCGCCTGGACTTTGGTTTCGGTTCGTCTATTGCGGGTGGTAAGCACTCGGTCGTCTTGCAAGGTCACTCCGTGATCGCGCATGAAAGCCCGCAGGTTGTTGGGGCGGGCGCTGGGATCCAAGTAGAACATGAGCGAGGCCGATTCACGACGCCAGTATTCCTTGAGAGCCTCCATTTCTTTTGGTTCGAAATCATATTGAGGGGCGACCAAAACGACGCCTTCGGCATTGTCGGGTATTTTTTCGAGTTCGGAAATGCGGACGGAGATGAGGAGGATATTTTGTTTTCCGAGGGCGTCGCGAAGAACAACCCAGGGTGAATTGGCATCGCCGACATCGATATCGCTTTTGTCTTCGAGGAGATACATCACGCGGGGACGGCCTTCCAGGGCGGACTGAAGCGCGGAGCTGAGAAAATCTTCGTCCCGGTATCCGACGATCCGGCGTTGTTTGTTTTCATCGATGCGCATGACGAGCATGTCCTGCACATTCAGGTAGCGCAGGCCGCTATTGATGGCTTCGAGGACTTTTTCGTCTTTGGTTTGGTCCGGTTTTTCCTCCGGAGTGCTTTGGCGGGCGTCGATGATGAATATTTCGTCGCTGAACAGCTGGTCGGCAAGAACCTCGCTGTAATTGTTGGCAACTTCGGCAGCCCGGTCTTTGTCGAGGATGGGGTCGAGGTAGTCGACCTTGATTTTGCCATCGGCAAGTCGTTCGTATTCTTCGATGAGGGTGCGGAGTCTCGGGTAGTGTGGCGATCCTTTGCGGAGAGCTGCGATGATCTTTACTGGTTTTTCACGTTCCTGAAGAGAGGAGGAATCGAGAAGTTTGATGGTAGCTTCCGAGAGAGTAAAGGTGCTGCTTTGGGTGAGGTCTTTTCGACTATGATGTGTGATGCCGAGGTAAAAGACGAAGCCGACACAGAGCACGGCGAAAATGATTTGCAGGACCGAGCGCAATCCGAGACCGAGACGCCGGACGGGTTGCGGCGGAGGGGCCATTTCGAAATTGGAATCTTGTTCAGACATGGATCAGGGCTTCCAGCGCCGGTAGTCCAGCAAGTGGTAGGTGAGGAAAATGAAAAATCCGCTCGCGGTGAGGTAGTAGACGAACGGTCGGGTATCGACGAGGCCACGCGAGAATGAGCGGAGATGCTCTTGCGAGGAAATGAAATGGAAGAGAGGGGCGGCGGCGATTTGATCGCCAAAAAAGTAGGGGATTAGTCCCAGAAGAAAGTGCACGAAGAGAATGCCGACACAAACGATGCCCGCAATGATTTGGCTGGAGGTCATGCAGGAGGCCAGGCAGCCCATTGCGGTAAATAGGGAGCCCATGAGAATTACGATAGTGAGGGCTCCGTAGAGTTCGCCATTGTTAAAGGGTGGCGGGATGTCATTGAGCATGGTGAAAAGCCGGAAATGAATCAGGGCGGGAATCCACAGGAGAATGAACGTAAGGTAGGCCGCAAAGTATTTTGAAAGGACGACCTGCCAGGTTTTGACCGGAGCGGTTAAAAGACCTTCCAGAGTGCCCGAGCGGTTCTCCTCGGAGAATAGGCGCATCGTGAGAACTGGAAAAAGAAAGAGGAAATAGAACCAAAAAATGGGCGATTGGAAGATCGCAAAGACGAGGTTCTCGGACATCGCGCTCTCAGAGTATTCCTTGAGGGTGGTCGAGAGAGAGAGCCCTTGCATCATGGCTGCAAAGGCCATAATTAGCCAGCCAAAGGGAGTGAGGAAGTAGCTCTTGAGCTCTTTGAAAAAGAGGATTCGGAAGGTGCGCATCTGACAAAATTGAGGGCTTAGTCCCGGCGGGTGAGTTCGACAAAGACTTCTTCGAGAGTTCCGCTACGGCGAACCAGCGAACGAAGCGGCCATTGCGTTTCGTGGGCAAGGGCCGAAATACGGAGCCGGGTATCGGTACTGGGAGCAACAAACACGGTGTAGCGGTTCCAGCCGTCTTGAAGTGATTGACTGGTGACCTTGGTGACATCGTCGACCGCACTGAGTTTTGTTTCAATTTCCTCCCGCGGGCCCTGAAGTTCGACCGAAATGCGACCGGCGCGGCGCATTGAGTTGACGAGATTTTTCGGAGTGTCAGCGGCTTTGACTTTTCCTTCGTCGATAATGACGACCTTGTTGCAGGTCATTTCCACTTCGCTCAGGATATGAGTGGAGAGAAGGATGGTGTGATTTTCACCGAGATTCTGAATCAAACTCCGGATGGCCCGGATTTGGTTGGGGTCGAGACCATTGGTGGGCTCGTCGAGGATGAGGAGATCAGGCTCGTGAATGAGGGCGTCAGCCAAGCCGACCCGCTGACGGTAGCCTTTCGAAAGAGTCTTGATCATCTTGCGGCGAACGTGGGTCAGTCCGCAGATGTCGAGGGTTTCTCCGAGGCGCTTGCGAAGCCGGCTGCCTTTGAGCCCGCGGAGGGATCCCCGGAAACGAAGGTATTCCTTCACCCGCATGTCGGTGTAGAGCGGGACGTTCTCGGGCATGTAGCCGATATGACGGCGGACCTCGAGCGATTCACGAAAGATGTCGTGGCCTGCGATACGGGCGGCACCGGAGGTCGGGGGGAGAAATCCGGTCAGCATCCGGAGGGTGGTGGTCTTGCCGGCGCCATTGGGCCCCAGGAACCCGACGATCTCTCCTTTGGAGACTTCGAAGGAGATTCCGTCAACGGCGGTATGGCGACCGTAGTTTTTACTGAGATTGGCAATCTCGATCATGCGGAAAATAAAAGTAGAATCGTGCGGTGTGCGATTGACTCGCTAGGGTGCGCCATCTAACTAACGGCATAATTTGTGCTGTCCAAGTCATATTCTCGACTTAGAGCCAAATAAAGAGCCATTAAGCCAGCCATGTCATCTCACATTTCCCCACGGTTTAATGCCGCGCTCCTGGATGAAAAATACGCCCAATGGTGCGATGACCCTCAGTCGGTTGAGGCAAATTGGGCCGCATTTTTCGAAGGATTCGAGCTCGGATCGGCCCAACCGAAGAAGGGCGGACCAGCCGGAGTGTCCGTCAATGACGCCCCAGTGGACCAGCCTCTGTCCGAGGAGCAGCTTTCCTTCCGTGGAAAAGTGGTGAGCCTGATCTACAATTATCGCGTTTTGGGTCACACGCAGGCGCACATCAATCCACTGCATGGAGCGGCGGAGCGCAATCCGCGTCTGGAGCTTGAGAAATTTGGGATTTACGAGTCGGATCTCGACCGCGAGGCGATGACGCGATTTTTCCGGAAAGGAGAGCCGTTGAAATTGCGCGACCTTGTTTCGGAACTCGAAACGACCTATTCGGGAAAGATTGGATTCGAATTCATGCATATCCACGAAACGGAAGTGCGGAACTGGATTCGGACCCGGATTGAAGGGCGCCCCGCGACGCCGATTCTTGGAACCGAGTCGAAGACCAAAGCCTTGCGATGGCTTTTGGAGTCCGAGCTCTTCGAAAGTTTTCTCGGGAAGAAGTTCCTTGGCGAGAAGCGTTTCTCGCTGGAGGGCGGTGAGGGCTTGATGGTCTTGCTGAATCAAATTCTCGAGGAATGCCCCGGGCAGGGTGTGAAGGAGATCGAAATGGGGATGGCCCACCGGGGGCGTTTGAACGTACTCGCGCATTTCGTGAAGAAGTCGATATCGACTCTGCTTTTCGAATTCACTCCGAACTACGTGCAGGATCTCGTGGCCGGCGACGGAGATGTGAAATACCATCTCGGCTATGAAAAAGTGCGTGAGTTACCTGAGGGCCATGTCCGGGTGAGTTTAGCGGCCAACCCAAGTCATCTCGAAGCTGTCAATGCGGTGGTGGAAGGAAAAGCGCGCGCACGTCAACGACTCATCGGTGATGATGGTGCGAAGACAGACCGAAAGGTGGTTCTGCCCATCTTGGTGCACGGTGATGCCGCTTTTGCTGGACAAGGTCCGGTAGCCGAAGTGCTCAATCTTTCTCAACTCGAAGGCTATCGCACGGGAGGAACGATTCATCTCATCGTGAACAACCAGATTGGTTTCACCACGATGCCGGAAGATGCCCGCTCATCCGCCTACGCGACCGATGTTGCCAAGATGATCGACGCGCCGATTCTTCATGTGAATGGAGAGCGGCCGGAGGAGCTAATTTGGGCCGCCAACTTTGCCATGGAGTATCGTCAGACGTGGGGAAGGGACGTTGTTATCGATATGCTTTGCTACCGTCGTCAGGGGCATAATGAAAACGATCAGGCGGCGTTCACCCAACCACAGATCTATCGTCAGCTTAGCGGACGTAAGACCGCGGGGCAGCTTTACCGCGATGAATTGGTCGACGCCGGAGTGATCACAGCCGCCGACGGACAAGCCTTGCATGATGAAATTTGGCAGGACCTCGAGGACGGCCTGGAACAGATGCGCCGGCGAGAGAGCTGTGAAGAGGACCTGACCGTGTTCACCGGTTCTACCGCTGAGGAACAATTGCCTTACAGTCACGAACCGGTCGTCACCGGAATTGGCCTGGAGACCCTGCAGCACATTGGTTCGACCCTCACGACGATCCCCGAGGGCTTTCAGCTTCATCCGACATTGGCCAAGCGTTTTGTTCCTCGTCGTGCCGAGGCCTTGGAAAATGGCGGGCCGTATGATTGGGCTTTTGCGGAGGCATTGGCCTTTGGATCTCTCTTATTGGAGGGATTCCCGGTGCGTTTATCCGGACAGGATTGCCGAAGGGGAACCTTTAGTCACCGTCACGCTGTTTTCTATGATTACGACACGAGGGAGCGCTTTGTTCCGCTTCGTGAATTGAGTGACGAGCAGGAGCGATTCTGCGTCTACAATAGTCTTCTCTCAGAAGCTGCCGTGCTTGGATTTGATTACGGGTATTCCCTGGGATGTCCTAACATGTTGATTCTTTGGGAGGCGCAGTTCGGTGATTTTGCCAACGGAGCCCAGGTGATCATTGACCAGTTTATTTCCTCTGCGGAGTCAAAGTGGCAGACGCCAAGTTCCATCGTGATGTTGCTTCCTCATGGCTATGAAGGAATGGGGCCGGAGCACTCGAGTGCGCGCCTGGAACGATTTCTTCAGCTCTGCGCCGAGGAGAATATGATCGTTGGAAACTTCACGACGCCAGCTCAATACTTCCATGCATTGCGACGCCAGAAGCATTCGCCGACCCGTAAACCATTGATCGTGATGACTCCGAAGAGCCTTCTGACTCATCCTCGGGCGGTCTCTCACGTGGAAGACTTTCTTGATGATTCCCGATTCCAGGAGATTCTTCCTGATGCCTACGAATTTGAGCATCCGGAGCGGGTGAGTCGGGTGATTTTCTGTTCCGGGAAAGTCTACTATGATCTTCTGACATATCGTGAAGAACAGCAGATCAAAGATGCTGCCATCGTGAGAGTGGAGCAGCTCTACCCGCTCAACAGAGAGGGCGTTAAGATGGCCATCAGCCCATACTCGAACGCGAAAAAGTTTATTTGGTGTCAGGAGGAACCGCTGAACATGGGGGCTTGGTCATTCATGCAGCCTCGCCTTGCCAAGCTTACCAAAGCCCGCGTCCGTTACGCCGGACGTGAGCGGGCTTCCAGTCCATCCACCGGTTCCAAAGCCGTTCATAAACGCGAGCAAAAGAAACTCGTCGAAAAAGCCTTCTCTGTCTGATCCTTTTCCTTAACTACCATCATGGCTCAAGAAATTATCATCCCTCAACTTGGAGATTCCATCACCACTGCGCTCATTGCCCGATGGCATCGAGCGGACGGGGAAACTGTGCGTAAGGGAGAGTGTATTGTTACCTTGGAATCTGATAAGGTGGCACCGGAGTTGGAAGCCGAAGCGGATGGGGTTTTGAGTATCGTAGTCTCTGAAGGAGAAGAGGTTGCAATAGGAACCGTGATAGGATCGATTGCTGAAGGGGCCGTCGCTCCTGCTCCGGCGGTGACAACTCCGGAGTCTGTTGAAGACGAAGCCCCGGTAGACGAAGCTCCGGTAGCTGAAGCTCCGAAGCCAGTGGTAGCACACAAGCCTGCCCAGCCCAGTCCTCCGGTTGATGATGATAGCCGGGTCTCTCGAAAGAAGATGTCCCCCTTACGTCGCAAGATCGCATCGCATCTCGTCAATGCCCAACAGACTGCGGCAATTTTGACGACCTTTAATGAAGTCGATATGACTGAAGTGATGAAGCTTCGTAAGTCGGTGCAGGAAGACTTCATCGCCAAGCATGGCGTGAAGCTCGGCTTCATGTCCTTCTTTGTGAAAGCGGTGGTGCAGGCACTCAAGGACGTGCCATCCATCAATGCTCGTATCGACGGGACGGACATCATCGAAAATCATTTCTACGACGTCGGTGTAGCCATTGGCACCGAGAAGGGGCTGATCGTTCCCGTGTTGCGTGACTGTGATAGCAAGAGCTTCGCACAAGTGGAGCAGGATATTCTCGATTACGCGACGAAAGCCAAGGAAGGAAGAATCGACTTCGAGGATCTCTCCGGCGGTGTCTTCACCGTTTCCAATGGCGGGGTCTATGGCTCGCTCCTCAGTACGCCGATACTAAATCCTCCCCAAAGTGGCATCCTCGGAATGCATACCATCCAGCAACGTCCGATGGCGATTAATGGAGAAGTGGTCATCCGTCCCATGATGTATCTCGCAATGAGCTACGACCATCGTCTGGTCGATGGCAAGGAGGCCGTCACCTTCCTAATTCGCATCAAGGATTGTCTTGAGAATCCTACGCGGATGCTTCTGGAAATGTAGGTAAAAAAACAAGGGCGACCCTCTTGAGTAGATCGCCCTTGTTTGATGAGAGGTAAAGTTTACCAGGAGAAACGGATTCCAGCGGTAATCCAGTAGTCGGAACCAAGTTGGGGACCGTCGAGGTCCTGCCAGATCGTTTTGCCAATTTCCAGACCGCCGCTGGTCTTGGTGCCGGATTCGAAGAAATTGAGGCCCAGCGAGAGGTCTAGTTTGGAGCCTCCGCGGAGGTTGGGATCAACCGTGGGAACCGGTAGTGAGAGCAAATCATTGTCCTCTCCATCAATGTTGCCCCAGTCTGAAAAGGTTGAGCGGATGGAAACGGAAAACTGCTCGTTGATCGGAGCGGCAGCCCAAGTAGTGAATTCGAATTTGTTTCCGAGGCGATATCCTTCGTCGTTGTCATCAAGAAAGACCTTGGCGCTGGTTTGGGCGCCGAAGGACCAATTACCGTGATGTTGTTTGAAGGTGAGTGAAGGAGCAATTCCCCAACTTCCGGAGCCAAGTTGCATCGGATAGGGGAGGCGGGTTTCTCCGGGGCCGGGAATGAAGTCCTGTTCGTCGACTTCTGCGGTGGGCAGGAGAAGACCCAGTCCCGCGTGGAGTGATCCGCCGTTGCCTTCCCAAAGGCCAAGTAGAGCGTTGATCGAACTATCGCCAATGCCGGAGGATTTGGTCTTGAATTCCAGCCCGTCCATACGGCGGTGATTCATGGAAAGCTCCACGATATTGACCATGGCCATCAGGGTGAATTTGTCGGTAGGCGCATACATAACGCCGACCATGTGCATTTCCATGTCCATGTCGGCGGGAGCGACCATGAAACGTGGATCAGCGAGGACGCTGCCATCGGAGACGGAGCCTGTGCCGACGAAGTTTTGCTCCATGCGCATGTTCATGTAGCGGTAGGAGGCCATGAATTGATCCTTGGCGTGGAGGTGTTCACCCATCACTCCGATCGGGGCGAAGGCGTCGGGACGATATTCTGCAAGCGCGAGAGGCGCGGCAGCCAGCATGATAAAAGTAGATTTGAAATTCATTGAATAAATAAGTGGTTGGTCGTCAACACGAGCGACGACGAAGAAAAAAGAATCGGAACTGCCATCTGGGCGGTCCGAGCACGAGTGGAGGAGGGTAGGTTAACTCAGACCCAACGCGGTGGTGGCGTGGGGAGTTCAATGTAGATCGAGCGTTTTTCCGAAACTGCTATAGGAATGAGTTGTCCTGTGCCGTTTGGAGGGGTAGCTTGCACTTTATTTGTGGCGAGCCAAGGCGAGTAAAGTTTGACGAAGTTCTCACAACTCTCACGGAGTGGGAAATCTCCCGGGGATCGATAGGCGTTTTCCACGATGGCTTCGCAGATCTCACAGGGATGTTCACCCGAGAGAGTTTCCTGAATGGCGGCCTCGACTCCCATTTCGGTCGAGCGCTCCTGGACCATGGTGAACCAAGCATAGCCTTGCACAAATACTCTATCCATCCCGCTCAATGAGAAGAGCGCGAGGAGAAGGGCAAGACGACCGAGCCACATGGCGGGGGTCCTTTGACCGAAGGAGGGTTTTTTGTCAACTCTTGGAATGATTGAGCGAATAGCGAATGGCGAGAATCCGGATCGTCGCGATGGATAAAGTCGCGATGGCAATGGCTGCAGGAGAGGCGACACCAAGCTCATCGAGGCCGAGAAGAATAAAGCCTCCGATGATAGCTGCAGTGGCGTATATTTCCCGTCGAAAAATGAGCGGCACTTCCATACGCAGGAGGTCGCGAAGGACACCGCCGAAGGTGCCGCTGATGACGCCGAGAACGATGAGAGCCCACCAAGCCATGTCGTGGTTTTGTGCAACGCGGATGCCCAGACAAGTGAAGAGTCCAAGCCCGAAGGCGTCGAAGATGGAAATGACGCGCTTGATGCGATTCCACAGTGGGGCGCCTACGAAGGCAAAGACGGTTGCAGCGATGGCGATGAGGAGGTAGTTGGGGCTTTGAAGGAGGGTAGGCGGGGTGTCGCCGATGAGGACGCTGCGCAAAGTGCCGCCGCCTGTTCCGGTAATTAAGCCGACGACGAACATGCCGAAGTAATCCATTCCTTTCGCGCGCCCCGCGAGGGCACCGGAAACGGCAAAGATGAAGACTCCCAATTGGTCCCAAAAATCGAACATGGCGGGGGGAGAAGAGCGTGAGATATGGGAAAATACGAGCGATTTCGCGCTGAAGAGCCTCTCTTGACATCCCATCGCTCACCATTGATCGTAAAGGCGTGGATAAGTCAGCAATTCCTGGAAAAACAATTTATCGGCTTTCGATTTATCATCGCTGTCTTCGTCGCTTGGCTGAGAATCATATCGAGACCGTCAGTTCATCGTCACTGGCCAAAGCGGCCGGAGTGAATCCTTCGCAATTGAGGCGTGATCTCACCTATCTTGGGCAATTTGGAACCCGGGGCCTAGGATATCCGGTGCAGGAATTGATTGATGCGATCCGAGAGGTTTTGGGCCGGGAGCAATTGCAGCCGGTGATTTTGGTCGGCGCGGGAAATCTGGGAGTGGCGCTCCTTCGTTACCAGGGATTCCAAAAAGAGGGGTTCGAAGTGGTGGCCGCTTTCGATGCTACTCCCGATGCCGTGAAAAAAAGGGGAATCAGCGTGCCGGTGTATCATGTCGACACGATGCGTAAATTCGTGATCGAGAACGATGTGAAGCTGGCCATCCTTTCTGTGCCGGTGGAGCACGCTCAGGAAGTGACCAATCAATTGGTCGATGCAGGTGTGCAGGGCTTGTTGAGTTTTTCGCCAACTGTTTTGCAGGTGCCGGAATTTGTGACCGTCAATAGCGTGGATTTGGCTTTGGAGCTTGAGCAAGTGAGCTTTTTTGTGAAAAGCGAGAAACCTTTGATTGATCCGGATGAGCCGGTGATTCCTTAGGCCTTGCGAAAGATCGCGAGGTGTTTGTCGACCGATTTTCCCGGAGCGTCACTTAAGGCGCGGGAGTGATCATTCTCGATGGAGCCAACCTGAATGGCTCCGAGTTTGGTGAGAGCTTCGACCGCTAGTTCGTGTTCCTTGTCGAAGTAAGAGGTGATGACGAGGTGTCCGTCTTCGTTGAGACGTTGCAATGCTTGGTCGAATATGCGGGTCCAGACCGGTTTATCGTTCCAGAAATTTTGATGGCGGAGGAAGGCAATGTCGGGGGTGCCGGCTTCGGCGAGGTCCAGGAGTTTATCGCCCCGATGGACGATGAAGTCGGCTTCGGTTTTTCTTCCGAGAGATTTTTTCCAGCGCGAGTTGGCCTGATCGATTTCGGCGGCGCGGATATCAAGCCCTTGCAAGTGGGCCGAGTTTGATTTTTCGGCGAGGATTTTGGCTAGAACACCCGTTTCGTCGCCCCGGCCGCAAGCCAGATTGAGCAGGCTGAGATGGTCCTTGGCCTTGATATGAGGGGAGATGAGATCACGCAAATTTTCCTCAAGTCGGGAGAGGTCTTGCTGAAGGAGATCGCTAAATGGAGTGTGGGCCACGGGCGGACCCTAATTTAGGAATCGGAATTTCGAAATTCGAAATTACTCTTTCGGGGTGGATTTACCGATTAGAGCCCGCCGAAACCGAAAATCAGCCGGAGTGAGAGCTTTGGTTCGCGAAACCTTGCTATGCCCGGGGGACTTTGTCCTGCCCTTGTTTCTTCATGATAAGGAGGTGGACGAGGCAATTGAATCGATGCCGGGATGCACCCGTTGGTCCCTTGAGGGTCTGGTGAAGGAAGCCGGGGAGGCCCTGGCACTCGGGATTTCCTCGGTGGTATTGTTTCCGGCGATTGAAGAGGGATTGAAGACGAAAGGGGCCGAGGAATGTTATAATTCGCAAGGTTTGGTTCCCAGAGCGATTAAAGCTCTCAAAGTAGCGCATCCGGAATTGATTGTGATGACGGACATCGCGCTCGATCCTTATAACGAGGACGGGCACGACGGATTGGTGGAAAACGGCGAGATATTGAATGACGAGACGATCGCTGTTTTGTGTCAGCAGGCAGTTTGTCATGCCGGGGCAGGGGCTGATATCGTGGCGCCGAGCGACATGATGGATGGTCGGGTGGCCGCCTTGCGGGAGGCCCTTGATGAAGCCGGACATGAGAAGATTTCGATTTGCAGTTATACCGCGAAGTATGCTTCAGCATTTTATGGCCCGTTTCGAGGAGCTTTGGGCTCAGCTCCCAAAGCGGGGGACAAAAAGACCTACCAGATGGATCCCGCTAATAAGCGGGAGGCGGTAAGGGAACTTCTTCTCGATGAAGAGGAAGGCGCGGACATCGTGATGGTGAAACCTGCCGGTCCGTATCTCGATGTCATTTCCGAGTTGCGGGACCACACCACCTTGCCGGTGGCGGCGTATCAAGTGAGCGGGGAGTATCTCATGATCAAGAGTGCCTCGGCCGATGGTTGGTTGAATGAAGAAGCCGTCATGATGGAGAGCCTGATGGGGATCAAGAGGGCGGGAGCTGATATTATTTTGACCTACTTTGCCAAGGACGCGGCGCGGATTTTACGGGCGGAGTGAATTCGGGAGAAAAGACCGCTTGCGTGAAAATAGCGCCCTATTAGTTTCAGAGCGACATGAATTCCGCACCTGACTGCTTGCCGTCTTACCTTCACAAAGAAATTCTTCTGAATCCTGAGAAACGTGATTTTCCCGCCTTCGATTTGAGGCGCTTGCTAGAAACTGTTTTTGCGCCGACACAAGGGTGTAAGGTTTGTATTCTAGTGGATTTTGAAAATCCGGTGGAGTGGATGAAGGGCTACGCCTTTCGTGGTCAGGAGCAGTTCGAGGTGCAGAACAATGCCTACGATTATTTTTACGAGAGGCTGCAGGGCGGTGTTCTCGAGGAATTGGGAATGACTGGTGGCGAGATGTTTGCCTATCGCTACACCTATGGGTCCAATCTCGATTTGGCCGATGAGGTTTGGGATGCGGAGGGGAAGGAGCTTTCGCTTGATCGCGACATCTATTCGAACTACGACATTGTGTTGTGCGTCTCAACTTGGTCTGCGACCGCTCCTCTGACCGAGAAGTGCAAGGAGTTTAATTTCCGTGGTGCCACAATGCATGGGATGAACGATGTGATCCTCAACTCCGGATTGGCTGTTGATTATCAGGAGGTTTCGGATGATGCCGAGAAGATGCGCAAGGCCTTGACCAAGGCGAATGAAGTGGAGATTGATTTTGAATTGGAGGACGGCAGTATTCTTACCGCTTGGTTGGGTCTGGAGGGGCAGGATGCACAGAAGTCGCACGGCTTGTGTCGTGGGACGAATCCGGATATTGCTAACCTCCCAGCGGGGGAGGTGTATTTTGTGCCACGCGATGCCCGTGGGAAGTTTCCGATGAAGTATGAAGACGGCACCTTGGGTGTTCTGGACGTCGAGAATCGTGATGTCGTGCGCTCCACGCTGATCGAGGGAAATCAATCCACGATCGATGAGCACAACGCGCGGCTTGCCGACGATCCGATGACGGGAACGCTGGGAGAGCTTGGATTCGGAACTCAGGTCTTGCCGGTTTCCTATCAGGATATTCAGGACGAGAAGGTCCTGGGCACTTGTCACCTTGCGACGGGGCGCGATGATCATCTCGGAGGCGATATTGTTCCGGGTATGTTCAAGAAGCACGAGAACAGCACGCACGATGACATTCTCTTCGCTCCACACAAGACGCCTAATTTCAATGTGAAGGAAGTGCGCATGATCTGGGATGACCGCACTGAAGTCGTGATTGAGAACTTCCGTCCGTCAGCCTACGTGATGAAGGCTTTGGCAAATGGATGATCCCAATCAATCTCCAAAATCGGAGGCTGGGCAAGAACCAAGGATCTCGAACGGAAATCGATTTGGCCCTGTGGATGGTTTTGTCATTGGGGGATGTTTAATTCACTAGATGCTATTGCTGGGCTCGGTATCCTTTTTGCTTGTCCTGAAGGCCCGCCCGATTGGATTTTCCTCAGTGAGATTTTGGGCTCCCTCGGAATGATTGCGGGGGCGATTTTGAAAATCCTCTATCAGTGATTGCTCAACTTTAAGTTTTCAGAAAGTTCCCAAGGAGCTGAAGGCCCGCGTGCTGACTTTTCTCGGGGTGGTATTGCACTGCGAGTAGGCCTCCGCGCTCAATGCCAGCGCAAAAGGTTTCCTGTCCGTAGGTGCAGTTGGCGGTGACAACTTCGGGGTCGACACCGTCGGGGTAGTAGGAGTGGACGAAGTAAAAGTAGGGTTCTCCCTCGAAGCCCTCCCAAAAGGGGGAATTTAGTTTCTTCAGATCGACGGCATTCCATCCCATGTGCGGGATTTTGATGTCGTAGCTGGTGAAGCGTTTGACGTGACCTTTGAAGACGCCGAGGCCGTCGGTGCCAGGGCATTCCTCGCTGCTTTCGAATAGGAGTTGGAAGCCAACACAAATGCCGAAATAGGGTTTTCCTGCTTCGATCCAGCCGCGGAGCGGATCGGCGAGGCCAAGGCGATTCAGGCTGTCCATGCAGTCGCCGAAGGCACCTTGTCCCGGGAAGATAAGGTGGGTCAGTCCATCCAGTCCCTCGGGAGTGGTGACAAGGGTAGGATCGTGCCCGAGAGCACGGCAGGCGTTTATGACACTGCGGAGGTTGCCCCTCCCGTAGTCGATCATTCCAAGTTTCATTGTCTTATAAGACTTCCTTGGTCGAAGGGATGCCCTTCATGCGCGGATCGTTCTCGGAGGCGGTGCGCAGGGCGCGGGCCATCGATTTGAAGATGGACTCGGCGATGTGGTGACCGTCTCTTCCGTAAAGGAGTTCGATGTGGAGATTGCAGCGCAGGTTCGCGGCGAGAGCCCGGCAGAATTCTTCGACGAGGGTGAAGGGGAAGTTCTGGGAGTCGGGCGTAGTAGCCGGAGCGTTGAATTCCAGTTGCGGGCGATTGCTGAGGTCGATGACGGTTCGGCTCAGGGTTTCGTCCATGGGGACGTAGGCGTGGCCGTAGCGTCGGATGCCCGACTTGTCGCCCAAGGCTTCGCGGAGGCATTCGCCGATGACGATGCCGGTATCTTCCACGGTGTGGTGGAAATCAACGCCGACGTCACCATTGACCTCGACTTCCAGATCAATCAGCGAGTGTCGGGAGAAAAGAGTGAGCATGTGGTCGAAGAAGGGAATTCCGGTGTTGATCCGGGAGTTTCCTTCTCCGTCCAGGTTCAGGCTGAGTTTGATTTTAGTCTCAGCGGTATTTCTTTCCTGAGATGCGCGGCGTTCGCTCATAGTGGATAATTTTATTCCTCGGACTGCTTCCTTTTCATGACGAGGAACGCGATGAGGAGAGTTAGTAGGACGACGGCGATAAGAATAGGCAGGAAGGATGATTCTGATTCTTCTTCCTCGTCGGAATCGTCTGCGCCTTGCTGCTCTGCACGTTCTCTAAGCCGTCTTGCGCGTTTTTCTTCTTCGGCAGCTTTTCTATCAGCGTCGGCTTTGGCTTTGGCCTCTTTGGCTTTGGCTGCTTCCGCTGCCCGTTGTTCTTCCAGGCTNGGACCAGGGTCTTCTTCCTTGGCNGGGTTTGCGGCAAGATGCTCGGAGATGAGTTGGAGGTATTTGTTGTCGATCTTCCGGGAGCGAAGGGTGCTTTGAAGTCTTNTAACTTCATTGGTGTTCCCTTTGCCGGCTGCTTCCCAGGCGTTTCGGTAGACGGCACTGGTTGAAGTCTGGTTCGACGTTCTTGTCCCTCCTCGTTGAATGTTGGTGATTTCGGTATCGATATTGCGGGCGAGAGTTTGCAGCGTTCTGGAGTCGAACTCGGAGACCGGGAGCCATTTGGTACGGCTCTCTTTTGCTTTCGCGAGGGCGGCTTGATGCTTGGCCTCAATCTCATCGTAGGCTTTTTTCATCCGTGAGGAATCCCGGGCGGCCATGGACTTGAGGGCCTTGTCNCTTTTCTCCAGTTTNGCGGGAGCTTCGGCCTCGAGCTTTTTGATTTGTGCCGAATATTTTGGGAGGAATTGTAAGGCTACCTGAGAGGCGTCATTAGCTGCATCGGCCGAGTGAAACTCGGTGTTGATCTTGTCGTAAATCAAGAGTGCCGAGCGGTAGGATTTTCTGGCGGCGAGGGCCTTCATTCTCTTGACCAAGACTTGCGCATCCAGTTCGAGGGCGTTGGCATTCCACTCAGCGGCGTCGATCCATTCGCCATCCAGTTTGACGTCTCCGGCCTTGGCTCTTGCGAGTTCGGATTCCAGGGTGGCGAGGGTTTTCTTTACCTCGAGGGTGTATTTTGAATTTGGAAAGCTGTTGAGGAATGGTTTCACCCTGCTTTCGATCAATTGCTCGTATCCGACAACGCTTAGGCGATCCGGGGTTGGAAGGACGTCCTTGAGTGCCTCGTAGGGCTTGAGATCGGGAGCTTCCTTTTGGATGTCGGCAATTTCCGACTTTTTGAAGGTTTTTCTGGTGCGAATGGATTTCGAATAGGCGACCGAGATAACGTATTCGGTGTCAGTTTCACTGATAACTTCCCCTTCGATGACCTTTCCGTCCTTGAGGGTGATTTTGTCTGCCTGCACCGCGCAGGTAGCCAGAGCAAAAATTGTTAGCAGTTGGTAAGGGAAATTCTTTCGCATGTGTGCGGGATGCTACAAAGCAAAGAAAACTATCCAATCATTCTTTTTCGGAGATTTTAGCACTCAGGAGCTTGTCGAGATCGTCGGGAATCGTGGCCGAGCCGAGCAATTTGTCATCGCGAAAGAGGGAAACAGAGGCATGTCCGGAAAGTTCGGGGATTTGAGGGAGTTCCTTGAGCAGTTTGGGGGCATTGCCACCTCGAATGCTGATATATGGTGAAAATTTTGGAGAATTTAATGATTTCAGAAGTGTTTTGCCCTCTGCGGACTCTCCTCCCTGCAGTATCGCGACCAGTGGGGAATCGCCCCTGGCGCAGGAAATGATGAAATCGGAATGATTGACCGGGGAGGTCTGCGCCAAGCGGGAAAGGTCTTTGGCAATCAGGTCTGCCATGTCGGTGAAGCGTTCTGCGCCGGTGAGAGTGCCCAACTGGAGGAAAATGTGATGTGACATCCCCAAAGAGGAATCGGAGAAAATCATACTCCGATTGTGGATGGCGAGAGGGATAATGGCATCGCTCTTGGGGAGCTCCCGCAGGGGGAGTCCGTCCCGGGAGAGTTTCTGCAGGGCTTCGTCCATGAGGGTGGTGGACCATTGCAACCATTGTGGGTCCAGGGTGGTTTGATAGAGTTCCAGGGCGGCGAGAGCGCAAAGTGAATAGTCTTTGCTTCGGGCCGGAATAAAATGGGAGTCCACGGGGAACAGGCTCAGTCCATCGGAGGGATGGGTATAGTTTTTGCGGAGAAGGGAGGCGGCATTAATGGCTTTTGCAAGAATGGTATCGTCGTTGAGTGCGTTGGCTCCGGAAATTTGAGCTCTCAAAACTCTGGCAAATGTTTCGGCACTGATGAGGGGCTCGGACAGGAATTCCGTAACCTCCTGACGGTGCGCGAGAAGTTTTTTGCGGATTTGTTCAAGTTGAGTGGAGACTGCTTCTTCGGGTTGGTTCAATTTTGAGGCGATCCCGGCGAGTGGCATGTCTCTCCGAAGGGTGTTTTTTTGATAGAAGATTCCAAGAGGGTCCACGGTGCCGGGGATGTTTCCATTGGGTTTCAAGGAGAACGCGAGAGTCGCCAGTTTGATTTCGCTTTCGCTGAGGACTTTTTTCAAGGTGTCTCCATTGATGATAAATGAGCCATCCCGGTCCGGGTTGGAAAGCGGAGCGATGAAGCTGCGCGGTTTGGCAAGCCAGTCATTTTCGATGACCTCTAGGAGATTTTTTCCCTCGGAAATCATCTCGTTGTTGTTCGTGATTATGCCGCCGTTTAAAAAGACTCGGGCCAGATTGGCCTGGGTTTCGAGATTCTTTGAGAAAATGGGAAGGGACCAGTCGGTGTTTCTCCGAGCGTAGAAATAGGAACCTGTTAGCTGATCTTTCAAAGCCTGCGAAATCAGTTGGCCTGAGACTTCCTTGACCGCTAGAGAGCATTTATTGCGAACTTGAGTGGTTAGATCCGGATGGAGAACGCCCAGGCTCAGAAGTTCGATGCTGCTCGTAGGCATCAGCCCCCCGGTATGATCGATATTGCGATCAAATTCGCTGTAGAGGGCGCTGAGACCGCGGGTGCCGGTCCTGAAGATCTTCATCCGGCTGCTGTCGTCTCCCTCTATGGAGGGGGAGTTAAATCGGGCTTGGCGGCGCCCGTTGTCTAAGCGGCTATTGGAAACGGTATATCTGGAATCGCTTTTCCAAATTTCGTTCACCATGGCGGAGGAGCTATTGATCACGAGGTCGAGCTTCTTCCCGCTGGTGCGGGAGAGGGGAAGCCAGGCGATGGGAGCGCCTTCATGGGACATCCAGACCAGAGTCGGGAAGGCTGTGGGTTGGTTGATTTCAGCACTGAGATGGTGGGCGAGAATACCCAGCTCCGGGTTGACTTGAATGTCGGCCACCGCGCATACCGATTCATTCATGAGGGGTTCTCGGATGGCCTTGCGTTCGGAAATCTCCACCGCGATGGAGCGCGAGTCTGCACTCAGTCCGCTGGCGATGTAGAGGAGGACCGGAGTTTGCCGGACGCGGGCTTTTTCGAGGATGGCGGAATCCCATTTTTGCCAGGGAATGGTGTCGACCGCGAATTTTCTGAGCAGTTCGGTTTCTCCCCGGTTGAGTTCGTTTTGGAGAGTGTCGAGTGTTTCCGTCGCAGCAGATTCTTTGAAGAAATCGTTCTCGGACCCCCGGTCTTCTCTCGAAGATTTCTTTTTTGAGTCACAGGAAGCTAGACCCAAGGGAAGAGCGATGATGATGAGATATTTGAGCGGGGAGGGCATATCGCGAATTGAGATTGGTGGGGGGAGGGGTGAAAGATAAGAAAATTTGTGGGAAATGACCAGACAAAGGCAATTTCAAATGTTCAAATGCTTAAGCGCTCGCGAGAAGTTCGCGTTCAAAATCTCTTTATATCTCAGGTTCCGTGATCACTCTTGCTATTACCAGTCAGAAAGGTGGCGTGGGTAAAACGACTCTCGCGATCAATCTTGCCTACGCCTTCGCCTTGAGCGGAAAGAAGACCTTGTTGGTGGATTCCGATCCACAGGGGTCGGTGGGGCTGTCGCTCACCCGGCAATCGCGGAGCTTGGCGGGACTTTACGATTTCTTGGGTGATTCCGCGATTACGCTGGAGGAAATCGTCGTGCCGACCCGTTCCGAGGCCTTCAGCCTGGTGGCCTCCGGTCAGGGGAGTGATTATGAGATGAACGGGGGACTGGCGGGGAGTTCGCGCCACCGCTTGAGGATCTTTCTTGCCGATGTGGAGGCTGCGGGGTTTGAGATTTGTATAATTGATACGGCGGCCGGCCTGTTTGGCGTGACTGCTGATGTTCTGGCGGCCTGTTCTGGCGTGATTGTTCCGCAGCAGGCCGAGCCTCTGGGCGTGCGTTCGGTTCCCAAGATGCTGGAAGCTTTGGCGAGAATGCGCTCGGTCAATCCCCACCTGGAGGTTCTCGGGGTGGTGTTGACGATGGTACAGGCGAGCCTGGATGAAAGTCGTGAGTCGGCCATGGCCCTGCGGAGCATTTTGCCTGAGGAGATGGTCTTGCGGAGTGAAATTCCGCGTGATGATTTATTTATCAAAGCGAGTGCACGCGGCCTCCCGGTTGGGGTGATGCCCGAGGGAAGCGGGGCCTTGAAAATTTTTGATCAACTTCGTGGAGAGGTGGAGTTGAAGTTACGCCGTAGATCCAAAACCAGCTAGTTCGATGGAAAAAGAATCAATCAGCCAATGGATGGATGCGGAGGAGGTGCGGGCCCTTGCGGAAAGTTTATTGAAGCCGCTATCCGACGAGGGCAGGGAGGCTGCCGAACTCGACTACGGAGAGGATTTTGTGGGCTTTGCCGAAATTCCGGGAGGTGAAAAACCAGATGCTTCTGCCGATGCGGCCCGGCGTTCACTGAGCGAGGCCCAGCAAAAAGCGAGTTCCGCCGGGGTTATTCCGTCGCCGACTTCGAGAGCAGAATTCTTGAAGCAGGTTCTAAAATCGAGGCCGGAGAAGGCAATTTCCCCCCAGCCACCCAAGGTGGTCTATGTTTCCAAAACGACGGATCGAAATCCCTATCCCGCGAAGACGAGAGTCGAATCGCCTTTTACTATTGCTCCCAATCAGGTGCTGCCACCGGTCCCAGGAAAGGGACAAGTTGTCGGAGTTGAAAACGATGCTCTTCATTCCTTTGGGCGTTGGTTGATGAAGAATATCCCGACAGACTCCTATTTCGTATGCAATCCGGATGGTCGCATTGCGATTGATGAAATCCACAGTGATAAATTGATTGGGGTGGCGCGTGATTTGGTGAGTGAGGCCAACGATGGCGGGAGCAGCCATCATGTGAAAATCGGCGAAGGCAAAGTGCTCGAAGTCATCGAAGTCAGAGCAGAGCGGGGAACCAGTATTCTGGGGATTGTCGTTCCGCGTCCTTTGTCCGAGAGCGCGGTGGCAGCGGTTTCGAATGCCCTGATCAAGGCGCTGGCGAAGTCCTAGGCTTTGTGGAGAGAGAGTTTAAGGAAGCCTGTCGCCAGGATCATGAAAACCAGCGAGATGGCGAGGAGGAAAAACCGACAATACCAGAGCGTGCTCATGGAGTATCCGAGGAAGGCTTTTTCCTCGGCGAGAAAGACATGTGCGGTTTCGGTTCGACGGTCATCAAGTCGTGACGTCTCGGCGAGTTCGACCATGTTCTCGATCCGCTGATTGACGAAAAATTGTGAGACCGGGATGGCTTCCTCTTCGATTTCGGTGAGCTGCATGAGGCGCTCTTTCTCGGAGGCGGGATCACGGATGATCCTGATGGCATCTTTGAGATTAGTGCTGGTTGCAGCGTAGAGAATACGGATTTTTTCCGAGAGAGACTGGAGCTTTTCTTCTTCGGTGTCCGTCAGGGTCTTTAGTTCTTTGAGCTCATCAATGCGGGCCTGGGTCGGGCGGCGTTCGAGTTCGAAGAGGTTTTCAGTGGCTTGGCTGATGACTGATCCTTCATAGGCATAACGAAGGGGCATGATCGTGGAAGGCACGGGTTCGGAGCCCCAGGAACGTCCTTCGGCACCGGAGTGGAAAAGGCCGCGGTTCATCTCGACAAAGGGAATGAGGGCTCCGGCGAGGAGGATTTGCGGAACAAGGATCAGCGGAATGGCGCCAAGCGCGGACCGTTCCGAGCGGGCCACGACTGAAATGAACAAGGCGAGCGCAGTGCCGCAGCATCCGGTGAGTGTCATCCAGGCTAGATGCGGGACGAGCATCTGCTTGATCTCCAGCATGCTGTGGGCCGCGAGGGCGAAAGTGAGCGATTGGAGGATGACGAGGATGGTGAGGACGAGGAATTTCGCACCCAGATAGAGCAGTGGATGCGGGCGGCAATTGCGTTCCCGTCGAAGCAAAGGGCGGTCGCGCAGAACCTCGGTGGCGCTATTGGTGAGCCCGAAGAACATCGCGATGGTTATCGAGAGGAAGAGGTAGGACGGCATGTGAAGTGCCGAGTGAAATTGGTAGCTGCCCTCGGGCGAGGCCCGCAGAGTGTAGGCGATAAGAAGAGCCAGCAGGGGCGCTTCCAGAAGGATGGAATAAAAGGTGCCGCGGTGACGGAATTTTGATTTGAATGAGCGGGCGAGGTGGGTTTTGAAAATGGTCCACTGTTGGCGTCTGCCGTGCACGGGAGGCTCTGGCGCGCGGACATGATCAGCAGTGGTGGGAAGGGTGATCCCGGTCTGCCGTTCGCCGTGGTCGGCGATCGAGAGGTGGTCAATGACCCGGCGGTTTTCAAATCGTTCCTGCCAAAAATCGGGTGGGAATCTGCGCTCGGTGCGCGTGCCTGTTTGAAGGTTGAGGAGGGGGGCTTCGAGCACATCGAAGACAAAGTCGGCGCTGCTGTGACCGGAGGGTTGGTATTGGAAGGCCTTGAGCTCCTCACGGGCCTTTTCGAAGTAATCGACCATCTCTCCTGGCGATCCGTAGAAGGCCATCTTTCCGCCACTGTCGAGAAGGAGCACGAGGTCGAATGATTCGAGAACCTTCGGGCTCGGGCGGTGGAGGGAAGCGACCACAATTTTGTCCCGGGCGAGTCCGTGGAGGGCATGGACGACGTGCTCGGCATCCTTGGAAGAGAGGCCGGAGATAGGTTCGTCGAAGAGGAAAACTTCCCCGCCGCCGATGAGGTCAAGTCCGGCATTCAGTCGGGAACGTTCCCCGCCGCTGAGGCTTTTTGAATCGGCGCTGCCGACGCGTCGTTCGGCGATGCGGTCGAGTCCAAGGTCGGAGAGAAGATGGCTGACCCTGCGTTGCACCGTCTCGTGGCCAAGGTGGGGGCGGCGGATGGCGCAAGCGTGGGAGAGGTGTTCGCGGGAGGAGAGTTGCGCGCTGAGGGCGTCCTCCTGGGGCATGAAGGAAATCAGCGGGGAAAGACGGCGTTGCCGTTCGTATAGTGATAGCCCGTTGAGACGGACGTGGCCGCTTTGCGGTTTGCGTTGACCGGCAAGAATTTCGAGTAAAGTGCTTTTGCCGCTGCCACTGGGACCGATGATACAGAGCATCTGGCCTCGGTTGACCTGGAAGCTCAAGCTGTCGATAGTTTTTCCTCCTTTCCAGAAGGAATGATTCAACCCTTCGACCTGAAGGTGCCGGACGAGGTTGCGTTCCTCATCGAGGATGTTGTCAGAGAAGCGGCAGCGTAAGGCCTGACGACTGCTGAGTCGGATGAGGGCTCCATCTTGCAAAGAGGCTTTCTCGATGGCCTGATCGTCGGCCAGAATTGCTTGGGTCGATTCCAGGACGGTGATTTCTCCTTGTCCCGCTCCGGGATCGAAATCGAGTTCGAGGACAAAGCGCCCAGCCAGGCCGGGGGTGAGAAGAAAGCTGTCACCTGAAAGCCGCGAAGGATCATTAGAGACAAGAACCTTTCGGCGCCCGGCAGGGAGGGTGAAGCGCTGTCCGGTCTGGAGACTGAGGCGTCGAATGGCATCGAGCGGGATCGCTTCGTTGCGATCAACCCTGACTTTGTCGTGGTAGTGGAGTTTGTAAATTTCGAACGCTTTGAGTGGCTCGTCGTCCTCGCCCCGGAGCTTGTTGTCTTGCAGAGGCTCCAGGCTGACCTGATGGCGGAAGATGATCTTTGCGATGGCCGATTTTGACTTGGCGCGGCTCATTGTCAGTTCGCCAGCCTCCTCCACGAGATAGAGCGGGGGAGGGTGTTCTTCGTTGGCGAGGAAGAAGGCGAGTTCGTCATAAGAGAGGCGCCAGGCCAGCGTGACGACTTCGTCGTTGGGACGGATTTGAATCAACTGATCCGTTTCGAGGGTATGGCCCCGGACCCACATCGGGTTTCCAGCCATGTTGCGAAGAAGGATCATTCCTCCGGTCCGGTAACATCGGAAATTTGATTGATTGGGAAGATCTTTGAGCCGGACATCGCTGCTTGATGAAGTTGAGAAGTCAATCCGGATCAGGGGCTTGGTTTTGGGGGCGTTCGGCTGGCTGAGCTCGGTGACGATTGCTTCGCCAATTTCCTTTTCGCCAATCCGCTCCAGCGTTTCAACAAATCGTGAGCGCTCGCCGGCGAGATTGCCACCGGCTTGGATGACGGAATAGAGCTGAAGTCCCAATGCGGTTTTTTGTTCGGTCGAAAGGTTTTTACGCAGATTAGTCAGTGCGGTTTTTGGATCGATGGGGCGGGCGATTGTTTCCTCAAGATGCCTGCCCAGGCGGCCGTGGTCGATGTCGGGGAAGAGGTTGCGGGCAAAGTCGAAGGCGATTTCGAGTTCGCGGGGTTCCGCGACGCCATCCTTCATGATGAAGGAGGTGAAAAGCTGGAGGAGTGAGCGGGCTGTTTCATCCTGATGGCGTTCCAAACCATCCCGGCCAAGCGAGCGCTGGAGGCTGGAAAGAACGGCCGTGATTTTCCCCATGGGGGGACTGTGGCTGCGCGCCCCCGATCAGGCAAGAGTAGTTCTCATACGCGGCCGCCGATCTTTCCGTTGTATTTTGTCATCGGGTAGATCGGGCGTAATGCTGGTTTTCGGTATCGAGCTCCTCGAAATCGTCCGCTAGCAAAAAGGGGTAGGATCACTGTCTTGAGTTTGATCTCGTATTCCGGAGGTGGTGAACTCATTTTATTGATGAGCGCGATCTGCTTTCAAATGGGGCGCGGGGTGTCAAAGCTACCGATTATTCAAAAGAGCCGACTTTCGGAATCCGGACCGCCTGACTCAGAGTTAAACCCAGAACGAGCCGTTAATTGCAGATGAACCAGAGCTCCAATTCGAGGGTCGCGACGATCGAGCTTCATGCTGCGGTGTTTCTGTTTGGGATATCGGGTTTGTTTGGAAAATTGATTCCGGCAAGTGCTCTCATCATCGTGCTCGGGCGGACCGCTTTTGCAGCGTTGACGATTGTTTTGGGGTTGAAGATGTTTTCGGTGGGGATGCGGGCCAGTTCCCGCAAGTCCCTGGTGTTGATCGCGGTTTCAGGAGTTCTCCTGGCTTTGCATTGGCTGACATTTTTTCATGCCATTCAAGTATCGACAGTTGCCATCGGCCTGATTGGTTACGCGACCTTTCCAATCTTTGTGACTTTTCTGGAGCCATTGCTGAGTTCCCAGCGGGTTCGGGCCGTTGATATCTTAAGTGCCTTTGTGGTGGTGATCGGTCTGGTGTTGGTTGCGCCACGATTTGATTTGTCTGACTCAGGAATGGTGGGATTGATTTGGGCGGTCGTCTCCGGGGCCTTGTTTGCTATGTTGACTTTGTATAACCGGATTCTCGTTAAGGAGAACTCCGTTCGCGTGGTTGCCCTTTACCAACATGCGAGTGCGGCCCTGGTGCTGCTACCGGTCGTTTTTATTCAGGCAGAAGTTCCGCAATCAAATACGGTGTTGCTTCTCCTTATCTTGGGTGTTTTTTGTACCGCCTTACCTCAAATCTTGTTCATCAAATCCCTGGCGATTTTGAAGGCTCAGTTTGTGAGTATTGTGGCGGGACTGGAGCCGGTTTACGGGATTTTATTTGCTGCGGTGTTCCTGAGCGAGATCCCGGAACTCCAAACGGTGATCGGTGCCTGTCTCGTATTCGGAGCGGTGGTAATTGCGATGAGGGCCCATGCAAATTCGGACAAGGGGGGGTGAAAAAAGTGGGTAAATTCTTCCGCCCTTGTTCCGGCAAGATTTTCCCGCTGGAGAGCAGGGGGCAGCGCATGAGTTTTGCTAGTGGAGAAGAGTTAATCTTCTTGTTCAATGTGGCTGGCTGACGATGGTCGGGCCATGAAGCCGTATGTGAAGCTCGCCGAATCCAAGATGCCGGATGGAACGGTGTATTCTTTGCACGAGCATGACGGGAAGATTTACCTGAAATATAATGGCTTCGAATTGATGAGCACGGCACTGACCTTTTCGGAGCAGCAGTTGGCCGATGTGGGGTGTCAGGCATTGCGGGAGGGAAAGGGCTCGCGTCCGGCGCATCCCAATATTTTGATCGGGGGATTGGGCTTGGGATTCACATTGAAGCGGACCCTGGAGTTGGTGGGAAGTCCGGCGACAGTGGACGTGGCGGAGTTGATGCCGCCCTTGATCGAGTGGAACCGGACTTTTTTGGTCGAGCATAACGGGCCTTTGCTTGAAGACCAGCGGACGAAGATTATTCAGGGGGATCTTTACGATATTGTCCGGGAAAAGAAGCCCGGATCTTACGATGCTTTGTTGCTCGATATCGATAATACGCCGGATGATTTGATTACCTCGGGGAATTCCCGGTTATACACTCCGGACTTTTTGCAGGCCTTGAAGAAGGTGATCACGCGGAATGGTTGTATTGCCTATTGGCTTTCCGAACCGGCACCGAAGTTTAAAAAGCTTTTGATCAAAGCGGGTTTTCAGGTGGAAGAGCTTGCCTCGAAGCCTCATGAGAAGTCGAAGCGGTCGCGTCATTGTATTTTGTTGGCCCGGCAGAAAAGTGGAAGATAAGGGGTGATCGCCGTGTGCCCTTATCATGCGGTAGGAGGACGAGCTCATACCAGGCAGCCGAAATTCTAAAGGGGAGAGCAATTTCTTCACAGCGGAGTGTTTGCCCGGAATCTGGAGTCGCTGGCTGAGGCCCTGAATTAGGCGCTTTCGCCTGGGCTGAATGTTGGCGAATAATGACCTTCAGATGTTTTTAGGTCTTGCGGCGGAAGAGAAAAACCTTTTTAGTCTCTAACCAAATGAAAACATCAATTTCGACTTCCTTCCTTTCTGTGGGAGCTAGAATCCTCTCCGCTCTCTGCGTCGCGATTTTCACGCTAGGCTTGGCAAGCGGAGCTGCGATCCCTGTGAATAATGCCAGCTTTGAAGAGAACGCTCTGGCTGACTTCACTACCAACCCCTGGGCCAATGCCATTCCCAACGGCTGGAATTCCCAAGGTGGCGTTCCGGGAACACCAGGTCCAGCTGCGCCAACTGTGGATGGAGCAAACAACAACTACTTCCTTGAGTTCCATAACGCGATCGGAGCCAGCGGCGGTGATGGGCTGAATAACCTCGGTTTACGAAGCAACGCGTATATCTATCAGGACCTTGGAGTTCTTTTCCAGCCCAATACCACTTACACAGTCGACATCATGGTCAATCGTCGTGGGGGCGCCAACAACGTTGGTTACTTTGGCATCGCTGACAGCACCGCGACCCTTCTGGGAACGCCTGGTGCTACTAACAGTTCCGCGATCGGAACATCTGACCAGTTCTTCGCAGTCTCGTCACTCGACCCTGCTGCTGGAAATGTTGCCACCTACATTACCGGAGCAACTGTTCCTGCCGGAAATGTTATCCTCGCAATCGGTGCCACAACCGGCAACGTGGTCTATGACCTCGTTTCGGTTGACGCGACATCCAACATTCCAGATCCCAATGGGGATAGTGATAACGACGGACTCCTCAATGCTTGGGAAGTAGGCTATGGATTGGATCCTAATAGTGATGTTGGCGATGATGGTGCGGATGGAGATCAGGATGGTGACAATCTGACTAATCTCGAAGAACAGACTGCCGGGACCAATCCTACTTTGGATGATTCGGATAATGATGGATTGAAGGACGGTGTCGAGACAGGTGGTGGAACTTGGACCAGTTTGGCTGATACTGGAACTGATCCTCTGAATCCAGATGGAGATGGCGACGGTCTTCTCGATGGGGTGGAAAACAACTCAGGAGTTTATGTCGATGAAAATCAGACTGGGAGCAATCCCAATGAATTAGACACGGACGGTGACAGCCTTCCCGATGGTTGGGAAGCGACCAATGGGATCGACCCCAATGACAATGGTGGAGTGGACGTGAAGAATGGGGATCTCGGTGATCCGGATGCCGATACGTCTTCGAATCTCGAGGAGTTCACTCGAGGCACGGACCCCAATGATAATGACAGCGATGATGACACTGTTCTGGATGGTTATGAAGATCTTGGCGGAGTCTGGGTGAGTGCCACGCAGACGGGAACTGATCCTCTCGATACAGATTCCGATAATGATGGGATTTCTGATGGTGCCGAGACTGGTGATGGAAATTTTGTCGATGCGAATCAGACCGGATCAGATCCCAATAAGTTCGATACAGATGCCGATGGTTATCCTGATGAAAAGGAATTGTCTTTGGGCACGAATCCCAGCGATCCTAATGACCCGCTCGCCTTTCCTGTTCCGCTGGGGTATTGGTCCTTCGATGATCAAGGTGCCCTCACGACGGCTGACTTGTCTCCCAATGGGTATGACGGAACCGTGTTGGGCGAGGCGTCCTATGTCGCGGGCCACACCGGAGCTGCCGGGGATTTTGCCATTGATTTCGACGGCATTGATGATGCGGTGACGACCCCGCTGACTTTGAGCAATCTCGCATTCTTTACGATGGCTGGCTGGATTAAGTCTGACGTTGTTCAGACGAATCGAAGTGGTCTCTTTGGTCAGAATGATATTTTGGAATTTGGATTTAGCAGCGGAGATACCGTGCAATTGTGGTCGAGCCCCGGAGGATCGATCGGAACGAATTCCACTCCGACGGAATGGACGCATATTGCTCTTGTCGGCGATGGAACAGGCCGGATGATCTTCATCGATGGAGTGGAAGTGGCTCGTGGTGCGGCGGCGATTCCGCTCAATGCTTCCGACTTTTTCTTTAATATCGGAGGTGGTGGTATCTGGGATGCGACAGGAAATTTCTTCCAGGGACAAATAGACGATGTCGCCGTGTGGGATATTTCAATGAGTCCCCAGTTGATTGCCGACTTGGCCAACGGAACGATCTCTCCAATTCCATCAGACAGGGGTGGTTTGAGGATTTCGTCGATTGTTGTTTCCGATAATGATCGGGTTACTCTGACTGTCGATGGGACGATCCAGGGAGTAAACTATGCGGTTGATGGTTCTACCGATTTGGAGAATTGGCTGGAGGTTGACGATTTCTCGGGAGCCGCCGGTGGGTCTACCACCGAGGTGACCTTTCCTTTGAGTGGGCCCATTTCGCCGAAGACCTTCTTTTTGGTTAAGATATTGGATTAAGAATCGAATCTGCTCACGACAGCTGGAGCAGGTAAGATGATAATCTTTCGAGATTGCGTCGATTGAGTCCTTCTGTAGGTTTGCTAACGTATCAGAAGGAATTATGGAATTGTTACTTGAGCGTCCTGTTCTCGTTCTCAATCGTTTGTGGCAGCCGGTTCATACCTGCTCCGTCAAGCGGGCCTTGAAGCTGCTCTGTCTGGGACATGCCCAGGTGGTGCAGACGGAGGGGGAGGCGCGCTACCAGACTCATGACATTGGATCCTGGGTGGAGTATTCCGGTGATGAGGCTTCGACTCTGGCTGAGGAAGTGATTCGTTCGGTGAAGGTGGCCTTGCGTGTCCCGAAAATCATTGTTTTGGCGATTTATGACCGGATTCCGCGCAAGGAGGTAAAATTTACCCGGCAGAATATTTTCCTCCGCGATAAGCATACCTGCCAGTATTGCAAGAAGGTTTTTGAAGAGAGTAAGCTCAACCTCGATCACGTCATGCCGAGGGATCGGGGAGGGAAGACGGTGTGGGAAAACATCGTGACTTCCTGTGTCTCCTGCAACACCCGGAAGGCAAATCGTCTGCCGCGGGAGGCGGGGATGAGTTTGCTGAACGAGCCCGCCAGGCCGAGGTGGCGGCCTTTTTTTGGGATGAAGGAAACGTCGGCTGATGAAGTCTGGAATGAGTTTATTGCGCCTGATCGCAAGAAGGTGAAGATGGGAGTGTGAGGAAGCGAATCGGTCTTTTGTGATGAATCGACCGGATTCACTGGTCATCAGAGAGAAGTGATGATATCTTACCAAAGTGAACTTTCCTAGTGAAGCTGGCATTTTGGTTCTGTGGATACAGGCCGCCGTGGGATTTGTGGGATTGCTGGTAATGGTGGAGCGGATGATCTTCTTCCAGCATGCCCGCGGGAGGGTGGCGGATCTCCTTCTGGGGATCACCAATCACGTTCGCAAAAAAGCCTATGCGGAAGCTCTCCACGAGGCCTCGAGGGCGCGGGGCCCGGAGGCGAGAGTCGTTCACTCGGTATTAATGCGCCATAATCTGGATCGCACCAATTTGCGCGAGATTGCCCAGGAGGCGGGCCAGTTGGAGGTTCCCCGAATTGAGCGGAACATGCGGGTTTTGCTTGGCGTGGCCATGCTCGCCCCGATGTTGGGAATGTTCGGAACGGTTCTGGGATTGATCGATGTTTTTGTAAATGTCAGCGCGGCTGACCAAGCAGTGGCCCAGACGAAGCTGGCGGAAGGGCTTTTCCAAAGTCTCACTTCAACCGCGATGGGTTTATCGATCGCGATTCCGGCCTATTTGATTTATCTCTACCTGTATGGAAAAGGAAAGCGGCTCATTCACCGCTTGGAGAGAGCTGGAATCGAAGCGGTGAATATTATTTGTGACAGCCGGGAGCACGACCGTATCGTGTCGTTCCGGGAGGAGGTGGAGTCCCCAAAGGTGGTCACTTCCAAGAAATCCAAGCACGAGAGCAAGGAGTCTTAGGGATGAAGTTGAAGATGTCACTTCCAGAGCGTCCGGGGTGGATCTTCGTGGTTCCGGGATTTGATTTTGTGGCGCTCTTGCTGGCTTTGGTCATGTTGACCGGAGTGGTCGCCAGGGAGGGCTTGGTTGAGGTGAAGCTTCCGGCCACCAGCTTTCGAACCGAGCGAATGATCGATGTGAATCCGGTCATCGTAACGGTGCAGAGTTCGGCTGACGGACCAACATACTACGTGGGCCGTCGTCAGATTAGCCATGAGGAGCTGGAGGAAGAGATTTCGACTGTGGCGGAGGAACGGGAAACGCGGGCGGTGGCAATTGAGGCCGATCAATGGGTGTCGGTGAGAGTCAATCAAGAGCTGCAGGAACTTGTGACTGGATTGGGTTTTCGCATTTATTTGGTGGTTCGCAACGAGGCTCAATTTTTGGAAGACGAGGAATGATTTGGCGCAAACGTCGGGTGATTCGTGATCGCAAAGCTGGAATGGTTTTCGATTGGCGTCGGGGGCATGGTTCGACCGGACGCTTGTTTTTTTCGGGGATTGTGAGCTGTTTGATTTTTGGAATTATCTTTGGCTATGTGCAGTTCCGGCATCCCGAGAAACCGGCTCTTAGGGAACAGGTAGCGGATGTGACCTTCATTGACGTGAGCGAAAAATTCAATCGAGGCTTGGCTGACATCATTGATGAAGAGTCGCCCTTTGCCCATCGATGGGAGGTTGCCAGCTCGAAAAGTCTGGAGGAGGAAATCACCCGTCAGCTGAGCACGGTCTCGCCCCGACGTTATCAGCCTGCTCTGCGGGAGATTCCAGTTCCGAAGAAGCCTCTGACGTTGGTGAGTCTTCCCGGTCTCAGTCCGAAAAACTACCCGGCTCCCGAAGATGTTGAGCGTAAGCCGGTGGAGTTGCCCAAATCACGCTGGGCACTCTCGGTTCAGCCCGTTTCCGGAGCGGGGGATTGGAAGGGGGCGATTATCGATTGGGATGATTCGGATGAGAATCTGAGTGAGGGCGAGGTGTGGATTATTCTGCTCGGGCTGGATTGGCGCGGGAGGGTGTTGAATTGTTCGACTTTGTCCGGAGATGGCGATGAATTCACCCGCGAGGTTTTGGGTCTATTGCGAGCCGCGAGCTATCCGGAGTTGAAGCGTAATGATCCGGAACGGTGGATCACCATTGAGGTTCGTTTGGTTAATCTGGTAACCAAGGAATGATTTTTACCTACAGTCAGTTCCTGCTCGCAATTGTCATTCTGGCATTCTTCTGGATGATTTTGGATTGGTTTTTTGAGGTTTTGCGGGAGCGGGGAGAGGCCAGGCGGGTGCGGAAAGTTAGCCGAGAATGCCATCTTTGCGGGAAAATTTATCGGGAAAAGAAACAGGTGAAGCTTTCTCGCTGTCCCGAATGTGAGGGAGAAAATATTCGCGGAGGCAACCGTCGACTGGGGTGAAGGTTCGGAAGGTGGATAGATAACCTTGCTTTTACGTGTGGGGCGGTCTAACCACAGGAAACTTTTCGAAGAGTAATGGGAGCAATCGAAGATCGACGTGTCGTAGTGACTGGTGTGGGGGCGGTGAGTCCTCTGGGTAATGACGCAGCCTCAACCTGGGAGGGAATGAAGGCTGGTCGCAGCGGAGTCCGCCTCCTGGAAAACATGGATACCACGGATTATACTGTGAAGATCGGTGGTGAAGTTCAGGGCTTTGACGCCAAGCCGTTTTTTTCCAATCCCAAGGATGCCCGTCGCATGGATCGCTATGCGCATTTTGGTATCGCGGCCGCACAGATGGCCCTGACCGATTCCGGGCTTCTGGAATCCGACGTGGATCGTGATCGCATTGGTGTCATGCTCGGAAGTGGCATTGGTGGTTTGGGAGTATTGGAAGCCAATCACACTGCGCTTTTGACCAAGAGTCCGAGCCGGGTTTCTCCGTTTACAATCCCGATGATGATTTCCAACATCGCGAGTGGAGTATTCTCGATGGAGCATGGATTGGGCGGTCCGAACATGGCCATCGTGACGGCCTGTGCGACGGCCAACCACAGCATTGGTGAAGCATGGCGCATGATTAAATTTGGAGATGCCGATGCCTTTATCGCCGGCGGAGCGGAAGCCTCGATTCTCCCGATGGGCGTGGCGGGCTTCAGCAATATGAAAGCGCTCAGCACACGCAATGATGAGCCCGAGCGGGCCTCACGTCCCTTCGATACCGGGCGGGATGGTTTTGTCATGGGTGAAGGCGCCGGGTTGGTCGTGATCGAAGAACTCGAGCATGCCAAAAAGCGTGGTGCGAACATTCTCGCCGAGTTGACCGGATATGGCCTCAGTGCCGATGCCTATCATTTGACCTCGCCTCATCCGGAGGGAATTGGTGCAAGTCGCTGCATGGACATGGCCTTGAAACACGCCGGTCTGAATGCGGAGGATGTGCAATACGTCAACGCGCATGGCACTTCGACTCCAATGGGAGACGTTTGTGAAACGAAGGCGATTAAGAGAACTTTCGGAGATCACGCCAAGGAAGGGATGATTGTTAGCTCAACCAAATCGATGACTGGTCACTTGCTCGGGGCCGCTGGCGGAGTCGAGATCCTGGCTTGCCTCATGGCGATTCGCGACGGGATAATTCCTCCAACGATCAACCTGGAAGACCAGGATCCTGATTGTGATCTCGACTACTGCGCCAACACCGCCCGCGAGGTGGAAGTGAAAGCGGCGCTGAGTAACTCCTTCGGATTTGGTGGACACAACGCCTCTTTGCTGGTGGAAAGATACTAGTGCAGCGGGAACGACAGATTGTTCAGGAACTCCTGGATTTGGGATGTGGGGAATTTGTCGTCTGTGGTGGAGCTCGCAACGCAGGGTTGGTGGCTTTGTTGGAAGCCGCCGGAGGAATTCGGGTTTGGCGGCATTTTGAAGAGAGAGGCGCGGCGTTTTTTGCGCTGGGGCGGACCAAAGACAGCGGCCGGCCTTGTGCGGTGGTGACAACGAGCGGGACGGCGGTGGCGGAGTGTCTTCCTGCGGTGATTGAAGCTTTTTATAGTGCAAAGCCTCTTGTGATATTGTCAGCGGATCGACCGGAAAATTTTCGCGGATCGGGAGCTCCTCAGACCATCGATCAGGAAAATCTCTTTGGGAACTATGCCGGGAAAGATCCCACGAATTGGAATGGGAGAAGCCCGCTTCATGTGAATGTTTCTCTGGAAGAGGGCGAGGTGAAGGTGGATGAATGGGTGGCTGAAGTCGCGGAGTTTTCTCCGGTGCGCTTGTCTTTCGAAGTGCGCCAGTTACGTGATTTCCTGGATGGCGGAGTTTTCCGCGGGCTCGTTGCGATGGTGGGAGGCTTGGAAGAAGAGGAACGAGAGGAAACGTATTATTTTTTGAAGGAATTAGGCATTCCGGTGATCGCTGATGTTACGAGTGGCTTGCGAGAGGCTTTGGCTGGTCAGGTGATCCCGGAAAAGGTTTTGCGGGGGAATTTCCCCGGACGGATTTTGCGTTTGGGAGAAGTGCCTGTAGGCCGATTGTGGCGTGATCTGGAGAATAATTCAGGAACGGAGATACTCTCGATTTGTCAAAATGGCTTGCCCGGGCTGGCGCGGGAATCGTTCGTGATTCGTGGCGAATTAAACCGGGTGCTCAAAGGGCTTGGGGAGGCGGAAGAGGTTGGTGACGTGCGCGATGATTTTTTGAAGGCGCGTCCAATTGCCGGGAAAGTTGATGAGCTGCTCGAAGCCTATCCTGACAGCGAACCGGGTTTGGTTCGCCTGCTGTCGGTTTATGCTACGACAGGAGAGAGTCTCTTTTTGGGGAATAGCCTGCCGATCAGGGAGTGGAATGATTTTGCACAGCGGGACACTCCTTATGCCTTGGTTCGCGCAAATCGCGGGGTGAATGGGATCGATGGTCAGCTCTCGACCTGGCTGGGCGCGAGTGCGAACACTCCGGATTCCTGGGGCGTATTTGGAGATTTGACGACACTCTATGATTTGGCTGCTCCGTCATTACTCGGGCAAGTCGCGCAGGAAGGGCGGGTTCTCGTGGTGATCAATAATGGCGGAGGGCGGATCTTTGATCTTTTGCCGAGGCTTGAAAGTTTGTCCGGTGAACAGCGCAAGGCGGTGGTGCAGCCACAGGAGGTTGATTTGAAATCTTGGGCTGGAATGTGGGGCATGGCATACGCCAAAGTGACCCGGCGAGAGGATTTTGATCAACTTGATGAGATTAAGTTGGAGAATCAGACCTTGGTTCTGGAGATCGCGCCTTCGGGGAGTCAGACGGAGGCATTTTGGTCGGCTTATCACGAATGAATCAATCGACTGGCTCCATGAGCCAGTGGTCGATGCGTTTGGCATCGAAGACCAATTGCACCGCGATGAGGTGATGCCCGAGCGGATAGGTCCACCGTTCGGGATTGCCCAGGATTTGGTGGAGTTTACGGGTTTGTTCTTTGGGGATGACTTTATCGAGTCGCCCGTGGATGGTGAGGAGTCGGTAGTTACGTAAGATGCTGCCGGTTTTACCGGGGTGTAGCTTCGTGAGTTCAGCGGCCCGACGATAAATAGTGTGAAATTCTTCGTCGGTGAGGATGTGCGTGACTTTTTCAGGTGGATCTTTTCGGACGTCTTTAACCCACTCGAGGGTATTGGGGAAAACTCCGGCGGCTCCGGATTCGTAGGTCGAGAGGAGATTGGTGCCGGCGCTCACGAGGACGATGGAATCCCAATCCGGATTAAGTTTCACCTCGGCGGGGACTCCGAAACTTCCAGCGCTGATGCCGATGAGGGCCTTCTTTCCGGCAAGCCAGGAAGGGCGGGTCTTTTGGAGGTAGGCCAGGGCGGCGCGGGTGGAATGGGCTTGTTCGGCGTGATGTAGGTCCATGTCGTCGGCAAGAAGACGGGCTCCGTTTTCAATCGTGCCTAATTTCGAGGTCATGGTCGGGATACGTCCTCGGTAGAGGCTGTCGGGGGGAAGCCCCACCATGACGTTCCACCCGAGTTTTTGCATTTTATGGACGAACTGCTGCTCCACCTTCGAGAGGAGCATAATGGAGGTGTGGTACACGAGCAGGCCCTTGGCGCTTTTCCTTTCGCTTGGGAAAAGTTGAAAAATGGTGGTGCGAAGATCGAAGGCGCAGAACTCCCAATAGTTGCCATCTTCGTGTGTCAGTTTGTTTGTATCCTTTAAATAGGGGCTGTTCCCGGCAAGGAACGAGGTGGGGAGGAAACAAAGTCTGAGCGGATGAATGCCAGGATATTCGGAATCATTTCGTTGGCCGATGACAGAAAAGATTTCGGTGCCGTCTTTGCAAATTCCGTAGGTGGCAATTTCACCATCTTTAAGGCTTAGGTAGCGGGGTGCAAATTGCTCGGCAAACGGAGGGGCGGTGTCGGCAAATGATTTTGATTTCCAACCGGGGAGGGTGATTTGGGGAGGTGATGATTTCTCAGAGGGAGTGGCCGCAGGTTCAATTTTTACTGCGCAGGAATTAAGCAGGAAAAGGATGAAGAGGGCTGGAATTGCTCGCACGGACACACTCTAGCAGGTTCTTGTTTCCTATCAGCAGCCATCGCGATATTTTTTCGGTATCATCACTGATGAAATATGCCGATTGTCTACCGATTTTAAGGAGGCCAAATAAACGGGCGAAGCCGTGAAGGCGCGCCCGTTTTAGTGATTGGTTTTCGCTTAACGAATCCTTTCGAGGAGCCAGGAGAGGAGATCGCTGATGGGGACACGTTCCTGCTCCATTGAATCGCGATGACGGATGGTCACGGTGTCTTTCAATGAGGCATCTTCCTCGCCGAGGGTTTCGAAGTCGATGGCGACACAGAATGGCGTTCCCACCTCGTCCTGACGGCGGTAGCGGCGGCCGATGGCGGCGGCTTCGTCGTAGAAGACATTCATGAAGGGTTGGAGCAGGTGTTGTACTTCCTTGGCCTTGGCGACGAGTTCGGGCTTGTTCTTTAGAAGGGGCAGGACGGCGACCTTAATCGGAGCGACGCAAGGTCTAAAACGCATCACGGTGCGGATGTCGTTCTTGCCGCCTTCTTTGGTGAGGTCTTCTTCGTCGAAGGCTTCGCAGATCAGGGCGAGGACAGTGCGGTCGCAGCCGGCGGACGGTTCCACCACGTGTGGGATGAACTTCTCTTTGGTCTCCTCGTCGAAGTATTCCAGCGGCTTGCCAGAGTGCTTCTGGTGCTTACCAAGATCGTAGTCACCACGGTAAGCGACACCCTCGAGCTCTTGCTGACCGAAGGGGAAGTCGTATTCAATGTCGTAAGTCTTCTGCGAGTAATGCGCACGCTCGCCATCGGGGATATCGAGGACATGGAGCTTTTCCTTATCAAGGCCAATCTCTTCGTAGAAAGCGAGGCGGTTGGTGAGCCATGTGTCGGTTAGCTTGAGGCCGTCTTCGGGTTTGCAAAAGTATTCGATTTCCATCTGTTCGAATTCGCGAGAACGGAAGGTGAAATTGCGTGGGTTGATTTCGTTGCGGAAGGCCTTGCCGATTTGGGCGACTCCGAAGGGAAGCTTCACGCGGTTGGAATCAACAACATTCTTATATTGCACGAAGATCGACTGGGCGGTTTCGGGACGAAGATAAGCGGTGGCGTTGGGATCGTTTTCGTCGGCCGAGGCACCCATCTGTGTTTTGAACATGAGTTCAAAGTCGCGGGGTTCGGTGAGGAGTGACCCGTTGTCGGGATTGTAGTTGGTGACGTCCGTCTCTTCCGATGTTGTTTCGCCGATAAGGGTCAGTTTCTTGGGCGAGATCTGATTGTCGTTGAGGAACTGGGCGTAGAAAGCCTTGGCGGTTTTGCGCGCTTTGTTTTCGTCCTGGTTTGGTTGGTTTAGGAGAACGGAGTAGGGGCGATCAACAGACCAGCCGGATTGTTCGTGGGACGCTCCGGTGAAGTGGTAGGCGGTACCGGATTGCGGGTCGATCTGATCCGCGCGGAGTCGGGCCTTGGTGAGAAGGCAGTCGCACATGGGATCGGAAAATCCGCCGATGTGGCCGGAGGCGGTAAGGACGGCCTGGTGGGTGAGGATGGATCCATCGAGTCCGAGAATGTCGTCGCGTTCCTGGACGTTCTTTCGCCACCAGTAGTCCTTGAGGTTACGTTTGAGTTCCGTTCCGAGTGGGCCGTAGTCCCAGCAACCATTCAACCCGCCGTAGAGTTCGGCAGATTGAAAGATGAATCCACGTCTCTTGCACAGGGAGACAATTTTCTCCATGCGTACGGTATCGGTCTGGTCTTTGTTAGCCATGGTTCTGGGCGGAGTTTTTTCCGCGGGGCGCGAGGAAACAGGAAGATTCCTTGGGGGGAAAGGTTTTTTAGGTCTGGAAAGCGGGAAGTGAGGGTCAAAAAGTTGCGTTTTCGGGGAAATTGGGGAATAAGTCAGGTAGACGGGAGCTCTTCCCGATAACAGTAATCGAAAATGAAAGGTATCATCATTGGAATTTGTGTCGTGGCGGCCTACGTGGCCCTACAGATGTGGATTCTCCCTGCGATGGGAGTTCCCACATGAATGAACAAGGGATCCTCAGGTGGAGGATGATCAAAGACCAAAACTTCACTCCCGGTCGGGGGTGATCAAAAGCCAGAGGAAAAACCTCCGATTCAGCCATAGCAGCTTGTTTTCATGTGCGGCTTGTCCTGGTGACGCCATGAATCCGGGGGGCTGGCGATTTTTTCAATCGGGACGGGCGCAAGACCCGTCCGGTTGCCGGGTTCCCGTCTTGTTGCGGCAGTATTTTAAGATGACTGCCACCCTGCTGGATTTCGCCCATGATCCTACTTCTATGGAGTGCTTGATTCCGTTGGATTTGAAGGAAGCGCCGGCCCGACTGCTCAAGAAATACATGGGGAAAGAGGGTTACGAGCGCTTCATCGCCTGGAATCGACCTTTTCAGGGATAAGATTTCGCGATTGCACTCTCGCAAGATACGTGGAGTGTTGGGGCGTCGGGGCCACCCAACAATGGCCACGGGACACAAATAAACTCATGAAATTGTTTAACTCGGGCAATCGGTCGATTGCCCAGACCATGAAGGGCTGCCTCAGCAGCATCGCGATTGCCGCCACGGCAGTCACTCTCTCCAGCTGTGGAGAAAAGGAAGAAAAAGCCGTCGACGGAGGCGGAGGAGATTCTGCAGGGAAGTCCCTCGTGATCACCGCAATTCCTGACGAGAAGGTTTCCGATCAGGAGGCGAAATTCAAAGCTCTGCAGGATTTCCTGGCAAAGGAGCTGGAGATTGACGTCAGCTTCTCGATCTCGGCCGACTACACCGCTGCCGTTGAGCGCTTCAAGAATGGCGAAGTCCACCTTGTATGGTTCGGTGGTCTGACCGGCGTGCAGGCTCGTAAGGCTGTTCCTGGTGCCCGGGCAATTGCCCAGGGAGATGTTGATCCGCAGTATAAGAGTTACTTCATCGCTCATAAGTCCACGGGCTTGACGAAGGCAGATGCCTTCCCGGAAGCGATCAAAGACATGACCTTTACCTTTGGATCGAAGAGCTCGACTTCGGGTCGTCTCATGCCGACCTATTTCATCATGAAAGAAACCGGAAAATCTCCGGAAGACTACTTCTCGAAGCCGGTTCAATTCCAGGCTACCGGTGGTCACGATGCCACCGCTCGTGCAGTTGCCAGCGGATCGGTGCAAGTCGGTGCGCTTAGCTACAAGAAGTATGACTCCATGATCGCTGATGGCGAAATTAAGGCCGAGGACGCGCCCATCATTTGGCAAACTCCTTACTACGCTGATTACAACCTCACCGCTCACCCGGCATTGGAGGGAATGTTCGGTGAGGGATTTATCGATAAGTTGCAAAAGGCGCTCGTTGATTGTGAAGACGAGGCGGTGCTTAAGGCATTCAACCGTGACGACCTCATTCCTGCCAAAAACGAAGAGTTCGAAGGCATCTACGAGGTGGCCAAGGAAGTTGGCATCATGCGTTAATCGCACAGGCCAAATCATCTTTGATGGCGGGGTCTTCGAGGAAGACTCCGCCCTTTTATTATGTTGGAATTCCAGTCAGCGAGTCTGAGCTACGGGGCAACCGTGGCATTGGATTCGATTGATTTGACGATTCGGTCCGGAGAGCAGGTTTGTTTGATCGGGCCGAGTGGGGCGGGGAAATCCAGTCTGTTGGGATTGTGCAATGGACGTGTTCCGGCAACGAGTGGAAAGGTGGTTTTGAATGATCAGGACTTGGGCGAATTGAACGGAAAGACGCTGAAGGGAGTACGGTCCGGGATTGCCTGGGTGCCGCAAGACCTCGGACTCATTCCGAATCTAAGGGTCAGTCAGAATGTGGCCTGTGGGCTGGCTGCACGGAAAGGGTTTTGGGGTTTGATGAGAAGTCTCCTTTTGATGGGGAAGGCGGAAAAAGAGCGGGTGAGTGGCCTACTAAAGCGGGTCGGAATTGAGGAAAAGATTTTTTCAAGGGTGGATCATTTATCAGGCGGTCAGCGGCAGCGGGTGGCCATTGCACGGGCTCTCTATCAGGAGCCGCAAATGATCTTGGCGGACGAACCGGTGAGCGCGGTTGATCCCGAGAGGGCCAAAAGTTTGGTTGAGTTGCTCACGACAATTGCGCGGGAGGAAAAGATGACGCTCGTGATGAGTCTGCACGATGTAGACTTGGCGCAGCGCTATTTCGACCGCGTGATTGGGATGCGAGCCGGTCGGGTCGTGCTTGATGGTTCGCCGGACGATGCCGGAGTGAAAGAGCTTTACCGACTGGACCAATGAGACGTCGGTGGTTTTTTCTCGGAGCGATTGCGCTCTTTTTCTGGGGTCTTTGGGTTCTCGAGGTCCATCCCGGCCAGTTGATCCCGAGTGAAGGTGGCCGGGAGGCGGCGGGGGATTTTTTGAGTGCCGCTTTTCAGCCTGCCCTCGATTACGAGGAGTCGGACATGCGAGGAGGGGAGGTTTCCTTTCTGGGGAAAATTGGCAAGGCGCTCTGGTTAACGGTGCGCTATGCAGTGGTGGCGATGAGTCTCGCTTTTATGATCGGGGTCATTGGTGGTGTGTTGGGATCAAGAGCATGGTGGTCTAAGCCGAATTTGTTTTTGCAAGTCCTCCGGATTGGGACGCGATTGCTGGCGACTGCGATTCGATCAGTTCACGAGTTGATGTGGGCCTTGTTGTTTCTATCTGCGGTAGGGACCTCGCCGTTGGTTGCGATTCTGGCGATGGCTTTTCCTTACGGCGGAACGCTGGCAAAGGTATTTTCTGAGCTCCTTGATGAAAGTGAAAGTTCGGCCGGAGAAGTGATTAGGGCCTCGGGTGGGAGTGGATTTACGGCCTTCTTCGCGGGAGTCGTAACCAAGGCTCTTCCGGATCTCGCGACCTACGCATTGTATCGCTTGGAATGCGCGGTTCGTTCCTCGGCGGTTCTGGGGTTTGTGGGGATTCCGACGATTGGATATGAAATCAAAACGGCCTACGAGGATGGACATTATCATGAGATCTGGTCTTACGTGTATGCTTTGCTGATCGTCGTGGTTTTGTTCGAAGCATGGGGAGCTAAGGTGAGAGGATTGTTGACGAAGGGGACGCCATCGCGTGTTGGCGAAGAGAAGGGGCAATCGTTGAGTGAACTTTGGCGGGGTCGGGGGCGTTCGTGGTTTTTAAGATTCTCTGTGGCCATCCTGGCTGTGGGAATAGCTGCCGGATGGATGGCGGAAGATCGATGGGGAGCGGGAGTGGGCTGGGAACAGCGGGAGAGGAATTTGGATCGCTTCACAGATGAAATGGTGCCCTATCCGGTGCGGGAGGCGGATGGTGATTGGAGTGTCTTTGGTTCGTGGTTTTCCGAAAAAATGTCGGACGGGGGAACAGTCGCTCTTTGGCGGACGTTTCACGTGGGGACGACGGCGATCTTGTTAGCAGGAGGCTTGTCCTTGATCGGGATTCTATTCGCAGCGCGGACCTTGGCGGCATCCAATCCGAGAGGGGTCCGAGATGGTGGTAGCAAGATTCGCGGGCTTTTGGGAATGGTCCTCCGGGGGGCTTCGATGTTGGCCCGGGCCATGCCGGAATACATCTTGGCGTTTCTCTTGCTCCGGGTGTTTGGGCCAACTTACTGGGTTTTGATCTTTGCCCTCGCGATTCACAACGGAGGGATTTTACTGAGATTGGGCGCGGAGGTCATCGACAATACAAAGAGTCAGGCGAGCGAGGTGATCTTGGCGCAGGGAGGCAATCGCTCGTCGGCGTATTTGGCGGCGATGATGCCGGCCGGATTTAACCGTTTGGTGCTCTTTTTATTTTATCGATGGGAATCGTGTATCCGCGAGGCGACAGTGCTAGGAATGCTCGGTGTGGCTTCCCTGGGCTTTTTGATTTCCGATGCGAAGGTTGCGTTCTTTTACGATGAAATGATTCTGTGGGTCGGTTTGGGAGCGGCTTTGGTTTTTGTAGGGGATCTTACGAGTGATTTCGTCCGGGGTAAGCTCAGGACTGTTGAGTAGGAAGATTCTGGGGAAAATGATCGTGGTGGGATGAAGAATCGGGCAACTTTGCGGGGTGCGCTTACTCACATTCTTATCGATTCTTCTTTTGCAACCTTTGATGGGGGCGAAGCCGAATATTGTTTTCATTCTCGCTGATGACTTGGGCTTCTCGGATTTGGGATGTTACGGCGGAGAGATTGCGACGCCGAATCTCGATGCTTTGGCCAAGAACGGGCTGCGGTTTAGCCAGTTTTACAATACTGGTCGTTGTTGGCCCAGTCGGGCGGCTTTGATGACGGGATATTATCCCCACCAGGTGCATCGCGATGTATTGCCTGGGGTCGGTGGAGGAGGGCGCGGGGTGCGTCAGGAATGGGCGCGAATGTTGCCGGATTTTCTCAAGCCACTGGGCTATCGCAATTACCACAGCGGCAAATGGCATTTGGATGGCAAGGCACTGGCGGCGGGATTTGACCATTCCTACGACACCCGGAATCAGGGGAACTTTTTTTCGAGCAAGGGGAATACTCTTGATGGTGTTCCGGTGAAGCC
>NHEN01000161.1 GCA_002172625.1 Verrucomicrobiaceae bacterium TMED86
TTGCTCTCCTTGATCGAGGACACTCCGCAAGCCGTAGCTCATCTGAGGTTGCGATCCGGCCCCTTGCATCTGAGGCTCGGCATCGAGCGCGAGGACCACAGAAGCTTTTAAGGAGGTGGGATCTCCCTCCGCTTTTTCGATCAAAGGTGGGACAATCCCACCTTCCTGCTGAAGGAGGGCGAGGAGTAAGTGAGTGCTCCGTAACTCCGGATGAGCGGAGCGGAGAGCCAGCTGTTGGGCGCTTTGGAGCGCCTCCTGAAGTTTTGTTGTTAGCTTGTTCATTTCGTATGGTCGTAAGCATACACCTTAAATCAGACATAGTGATTATTTGTTCACTAAAATTTTGTAAAGGTTACCGCCTATTTTGCTACACACTCTAGCGATGTGTGTAATTTTCCCCTGATGGCAGTATTTCCACAATTCCAAGGGGCGACCACCACTAGGAATTTAAAACTCCTCGGCAGAAGAAGCCTTAATCCCAATTCCAGTCACTGATTAATTTTCTTGGTGGACGAAAGCGCCTTTCTTCCTCGACCCTACCAAAGAGATCACGGGACATTCCGCATCGATACTCCTATTTTGTATAGCCAGCCCACCACTGATTGGCGGCCTTTTTGGTCATCACTCCGTCAGTTGCGATCAGGCGAAATTTCCAGGTGACGGCGTCGCCGGCTCCGATCGCAAAGGCGTATTCCTGCGTCGCCGCGATATTAAGAAACATTCTCCCGTTATTCCAGGTTCTCAAGCGGTGAGGAGCGTCATGGTTCTTGGGATGACCCAAAATGAGGAGAGTTCCCCGCCCGGTTTCAATATCCCCATAGGCCATGCACCAATTGGCACGGGTAGAGTGACTGTCCGCGCGAGTCTTGTCCTCGGAGGTCAAATATTCACTGTTCCCTTTTTTCCAATTAAGAGGGCCACGATAAGCCAAGGGCCCGCCGTAGCGATAAGCGGGTAACTCAAGCTTTACTCCAGAAACGTTCGTTTGCGTAAGAATGTAGTCGATGACATTGGCGCCGTTTTTAAAGGATGCGCTGACTTGTAAAACCTCCTTCAAGACGACGGTCTCGACCTGATCCTCACCTTTGTAAGCAACTTGTTCTTGCTCGACGGCGAACCCGTTTCTTGTCTTTTCCAAAACCTTCACGAATCGCACACGTCCGGTCTCCTTTTTGAGATTCCAAAAATCAGGCTGATCCAAGCCGTGAACCGTTTTCACCCAGGCGTGCCAAATTCCGATGTGATGATAATGATCATCCGGATGAACTCCGGTAAGAACGCCGTTGTTCGGTGTCTTGATCGGATGAATGGCCGCGTTTCGACGAAACACCGGGTCGACTCCAGCCGGAGGTTCCAAAGCAACCTTGTGGTAACACAGGAAATCATTAGCCCCATTTTGAATAGAGAGGAATTGTTCACTCTCGCTCACCGAAATCTCAGCGGATAACAAGGACGGAAGACAGAGTCCCAAAAGGAGATGTTTTAGAGCCATGACTTAAGAGTTTTAACATCACGCGCCACGAATTCAACAGCCTCCATGACATCCTCTTTGGGGTATATTGATGTTCTTCCCCACTCCATATGGAGTGACACCGGCATCGGCTTATGGCCTTTGCGGACCGCATCAAAGGTTTCTTTATCAACGAAGCCGGTATCGAGAGGGACGTTCTTGAGTTTATTGCTCCGCTCTCCTTCCCAAACTGCATCCTTCACATAGATCGAACGGATGTGCTTTTTAACCGTGGCCAAAGCCGTCTTCCAGGAGAGACCTGAATCGGCACGGAAGTGACGCAAGTCGTAGGCGATAGCTGCGTAATCGGGATCGATACCATCGAACATGAGCGCGGCATCCCAACTCATCGCTCCGGCGTATTTGTATCCGGAATGAATTTGGTAGAGTGACTGTACACCGATCTCCTTGTTCATGGCGGCGAGATTTTTGAGCTTCGCGGCATTCTCTTTTACTTGGGGAAGCATTTCCTTTTTAAGATCGTAGCGGTAGTAATTAGAGCGATATTTGGTGATCCCGTTGGCTTTAAGAATACGCAGGAACTTTTCGCTCTCGGCATTGGCCTCGTTTACATTGGTGGCTGCGATAAGCGCTTTTTGGCCATTCTTCGCCAAGGCCGCCACCATCTTGGGCACTTCCTCCTCTGCTGCTTCCGGGGCTATGTGCCCACCCTTTCGGATCGTGGCCTCGATTCCTTGAATCCCCATCTTGGCGAGGATTTCGCCCATCCGGTCATACTCGAGAGTCTGAATGGGCTTCTCAAAGACAATAATCGGAGACACCGCTGTTTTCTTGGATTTCTGGGCATTGGCAGCCGTCGCGCTGGCAAGGGTCGCAGCACTCTGCGCGAGGAATTTTCGTCGATTGGTCACTTCCTCCATCAAGCCAAGCTAAAATCAGTCTGACAATGTCTATTTCCCAGCTTTCCAAATGGCGCAAATGCCCTAGTTTCCCCACCGAATGAAATCACTCATCGTTCTCGCAACTGCGCTCGTTCTGCCGCTTTCCGCCAATCCAGTGGCCGGAGAAGGTTCCGACCTCAAACCTGACCCCAAGGCCGTCTTCGGATCGCTTGACAACGGCTTCAATTACATTGTTTACCCAAACGCCGAACCTCCGGGACAATTCTCGGTTCGTTTGCACATCGCCGCGGGTTCCTTGATGGAAAACGACAATCAACGCGGACTTGCTCACTTCTTGGAGCACATGGTCTTCAATGGTTCGAAGAACTTCACACCCGATGAGCTTATTCCCAAAATGCAGCGACTCGGTATTGCCTTCGGTGCGCACGCCAATGCTTACACTTCCTTTGATGAAACCGTCTACATGCTCGATCTTCCGAATCTCGATAAGGAAACCGTGGACCTTACCTTCACTGTCATGCGTGACTTCGCAGATGGCGCTCTTCTTCTGAAAGACGAGATCGATAAAGAACGCGGCGTGATCATTTCGGAAAAGACCTCACGCGACTCCGTTGGTTATCGCATGATGCTCAAGCAATTCGAATACCTTCTCCCGGGATCACGGCTCATGCAACGTGTTCCCATTGGCACTGAAGAAGTCATCAAGGGTGCCCCGCGTGAACGCTTCACCAAATTCTACAGCGACTTTTACACGCCATCCCGGATGACCTTCGTTGTTGTTGGGGACTTTAAGGCCGAAGAAATGGAAAAGCGCGTGCGTGAAACCTTCATTTCGATGACCAATCCCGAAAAAGCAGGGAAGAATCCTCCCAACGACAGTCCACCTTCCGGTCATGGTTTCCGGACCGAAGTGTTTACCGATAAGGAAATATCATCAGACGATCTTACCCTCTACAACATCCGCCCCTACACTCCAAAAACAGACACCGAGGCTGAGCGACTTTCACGTTTACCTCTTTCTCTCGCTCACAGCATTCTTAATCGTCGCTTCGATGTTCTTTCCAAAAAGGAAGGTTCGCCAATTCTTGGTGGTGGAGCTAATCGCTCGGTTCTCTTTAATCAAATCGAACAAGGTGGCCTTGCTGTAAGCCCGGCAGAAAACAAGTGGGAAGCAGCAATTTTGGTGATGGAGCAGGAGCTCCGACGCGCGCTCCTTCATGGCTTCACCAAGACCGAATTCGACGAAGCCAAGGCTCGTTACATCAACGCCGCAGAGCAAGCGGTCAAACGCGCGCCTACCCGCGAGTCAGCGGGACTTGCGATGGGCTTCATTGGCTCCATCGGAAAAAAGAGTGTTTTCACGACTCCCGAGACCAGCTTGGAGCTCGCCAAAAAAGGCCTTGCCAATCTCACTCCTGCAGATTGCCACAAGGCCTTCCGGGGATTCTGGGACACCAAGGATCTCTCCTTTGTTCTCACCAGTCGGAAGGCCGAAGAAGGCACCACCGATAAACTTAAGAAGCTCTACCTCGAAAGCTCCAAGGTTGAAGTTACCGCTCCCGAGCAGGAAGTCCTCGCCGCTTTCAGCTACACTGACTTCGGCAAGGCCGGAACAATTACAAAGCAAAATGACGTTAAAGATTTTGAAGCAACTCAACTAATCCTTTCCAACAACATTCGCGTGAACTTCAAGCAGACTGACTTTGCCAAAAACAGCATTAGTCTGAGCGCGCGATTTGGCTCCGGTCAGTTGACCCAACCTAAAGACGTCCCCGGAATGGATCGCTTTGCCAGCATGGTTTTTCAAGGCGGCGGCTTGGGCAAGCATTCGGAAAACGAGCTCCAGCGAATTCTTGCAGGTAAGAACGTTGGCGTGGGCTTTGGTATTGGCGAAGGAGATTTCTCCCTCGGCGGTCGCACCACTCCCGAAGATCTCGAACTTCAGCTTCAATTAATGTGCGCCTATCTCACTGACCCGGGTTTCCGCCCTGAAGCCGAGCGCATGTTCAAGATGGCCCTTCCCATGATCTACAAGCAGCTCGAGCATTCCATGCAGGGCGCGATGGTTAAGATGGGCAGCCAGCTCTATGGAGGCGATGACCGCTTTGTATTCCCGCCCCAGGAAAAAGCACTTTCCTACAACACTGACCAGGTCAAAGGATGGCTCCTCCCTCAGTTTAAGGACAGTTATCTTGAGCTCACTATTGTGGGTGACTTTGATGAGGAGAAGCTTATCCCTCTCCTCTTAAAAACCTTCGGAGCCCTTCCTGAACGAAAGGAGTCAAAACCTGACTACACCGAGAGACGGAGGATCTACATGCCTTCCAGCCCCGGTCGCGAATTACTCAACTTCGACTCCAAGATCCCCAACGCGGCAGCCGTTGCCGTCTGGAAAATTCCAGCCACCGGGGACAATATTAAGCGGAGCCGTCGATTCAACATCCTTAGTTCCATCCTCAGCGATCGCATGCGTGAGGAGATTCGTGAAAAGCTTGGCGGTTCCTACAGCCCCCGTGCCGGCGCCGCGCCCAGCCAGGTTCTCGATTTCGGAATGATGCGTGCCATGGCCCAGGTAAAACCGGAAGAGACCAAGAAATACGGCGAACTCATGATCAAGCTCGCTCACATCATGTCCCAAAAGGGAGTGACTCAAGATGAACTCGAACGCTCGCTCAAGCCCCTTCAATCCAATCTCAAGGAATCTCTCCGCGACAATAGTTACTGGCTTGGCTCGGTCCTCGGAGCGAGTCAGGAAAAACCCCACGTTCTGAACTGGGCCCGCACCCGCGACAGCGATTACGCCGCCGTCACCGTGGAGGAGCTCAACGCGCTTGCCAAAGAATTCCTTAAGAAGGACAACGCCCTTCTCTACGAGCTCGTTCCGAAAGAAAGTCAGAAAAAGGAGTAGTGATGATCCGTGTTTTCATTTCCACCCTGACTGCCACTCTCATTCTGAGTGGCAACACGCTTGCTCAGAAACAGAAAACGAAGCCTTTTCAGTGGGTTAATACGCCTACGAAAGCGCTTCCCCAGGGCGTGAGGCACGCCACCTTTCAGAGCGCATCAATGCAACTGAAGGTGGGATACACGATTTACCTTCCTCCATCATACTCGACTGAACCGAAAGTGCGCTTCCCAGTGGTCTACCATCTTCATGGTGGGCGCCCCGGCAGTGAGCTGAAAGCCATTCAATTGGCCCGTTTCGTTGATAAAGCAATCAAAGCAAAGGAGATCAAGCCAACGATCTACGTCTTTCCCAATGGAGGCCCCATGAGTTGGTATAACTATCCTCAGATTGAGAATGGTGCCGGTGAAAATGTTTTTGTCAAAGAACTCATCCCATACATTGACAAAACCTACCGCTCCATCGGTTCCAGCAAAGGTCGCGCGATTGAAGGGTTCTCCCAGGGAGGCCGTGGAACTACCCGAATCATGTTTAAACACCCCCATCTCTTCAGTTCTGCCGCGCCCGGAGGATCAGGATACGAACCGGAGCAACGAATCAGGGATAACAACGGAGCCGAGAGTGAGCGCGTAAAGTTCGCACCCGGAAACAACACCTGGGATCTGGCAAAGAAGTATTCAGAGAAGAAGGGACGACCGAAGTTTCCAATTCTCCTCTGGGTCGGCACAAAAGGCTTCAACTACGAGTTCAACCTCAAGTTTAGCAAATTCCTTCGAAAGCTTAAGATTCCTCACTCAAAACTCATCATTGAAGGAGCTAAACACAGCGCATCTCAAATCTATGAAATGCGTGGCTTGGATCTGATGAAGTTCCATCAGAAAAACTTTGCTGAGTCGTCCTCGAACTAAACGCCAAGCTCCCGACGAACCAAATCCAAAGCCCGCTGGCTGACCTGCTGCTTGAAGTCGAGCCGGTTACGCGGATGAATTTCCTTAAAGGTCTTCACGCCCTCCTTAGTCGCCAGTCCTATACAAACTGTCCCGACCGGCTTTTCTTCATTCCCGCCGTCAGGGCCGGCAATTCCTGTCACGCTGACAGCAATATCGGCCCCGCTCGCGCGCAGGGCACCCGCCGCCATTTCCCCAGCGACTTCTTCACTTACGGCGCCATGAGCTCTCAAGGTTTCTTCGGAAACACCGATCAGCTGTGACTTCGCTGCATTCGAATAGGTCACGAATCCATGGGTGAATACCTCACTTGAGCCCGCCACATCGGTGATCCGATTGGCTATCAATCCTCCAGTACAGCTTTCCCCAGTACTTAGCCTCTTGCCCGCTTTCTTGAGTGCGTGAACGACGATTGTTTCGAGATTTCGACCGTCATCCGACACTAGGAATTCTCCAAAATTATCATCNGCAAGTTGACGCCCCGCGGCAATGGNTTCTTCCGNGCCNATTAAGCGAAGATCAACCTCNCCAAGACGGGCACANTAACCGATTTCGAGACCATCNATCTGCGCCAGGTCCTCGTCGAGACTCTCATGGAAATCACTTTCGCCAATCCCGATAAACTTCAACTCCTGCACCTGGGAAATGTTCTCCACTCCGGCGAGTGCCTTAATCCGAGGCAAGACCTCGTCATGAAACATGGGATAGAGCTCCCTCGGCGGTCCAGGTAAAAGAAAGATTCCACAGGTAGGTTCCCCACCCAATCGCGGCGGGGCGTAGATTCCAGGGGCTGTGCCATTTTTGTTAGGAAGAACATCAGAGCCAACCAACACCTCGGCTTGCTTGAGATTTGAATCAGCCATCACCTTGTTGCGCTTGGCGAAAAAATCTTTTAAAGACCTTAATGCGGCTTCGTCTTCGATCAACTCAACCCCCAGCACCTTCGCAGTCGCCTCACGAGTGATGTCATCGCTGGTTGGGCCAAGTCCACCGGTCACGATGACGACATCACAGCGATGACTCGACTCACGAAGGGCCTCCTCAATGGCGATCCCGTCGGGCACGGTCATTTGACGTTGCACACGCAGACCCCACTTCACCAATTCCTGACCGATCCACGTTCCGTGGGTATTTGCTGTCGAACCAAGCAAGAGCTCCGTTCCGGTATTTAAGATCTCAATCCTCATCTTCTTTCCAGACCAACTCCTTGGCATCGCCCCAGAGATTTTCAAGGGCATACATGTCACGAAGTTCGTAATCGAGGATATGGACCATGACGTCGATGAAATCGAGAACGACCCAGCGGGTGGCTGCTTTACCCTCGGTGGCATTGGCCGGGTCCGACCCCTTCTCCTTTACCAGCTTTTCGATGTCTCGGGTGATTGCTTTCAAATGCGGCATGGAATTCCCCGAACACACGATCATGAAATCTGTCAGGGTGGAAATTCCCCGTAGATCAAAAATGCGAATATCTTCGGCTTTTGTTTCATCAGCAGCCTCGGCACATGCGAGGGCGAGATCGAGTCCGTTCATCATAAGAAGCTATGGAAATAAGGTGGTCCCTATGACGGGAAAACCGGCTATTTAGCCGGTTCCTGTCCTAAAAAAACCATCCATTCCCAGCAAAATGCGAAGAATGGTGGAGCGTAGCGGATTCGAACCGCTGACCCCCTGCATGCCATGCAGGTGCTCTACCAACTGAGCTAACGCCCCCAATTCGTTCAGGACGGGCGAAGACGTAGAGTCAGGCCTCCTCGCTGGCAAGCGAAAAACGCCCCCATTCCAAATTTGGATGAGTCGAATCCTTGCACCCACGCAGTAATTAAAGTAACTGTCGATCATGTCAGCACTTCTCATCCCTCTTGCCAAAGGATTTCTGGGCCTTCTGGGTGTCTCTTCGCTTATGTTTGTCAGCGTTAGGAACGATGTTGAATTGCAGATTCAAGGAATGGAGCTGAAGGCAGCCGAGTTGCAACTCGAACAACTCGAACAACGAAACGAACAACGAAAGCTCGAACTCAAAGCAGCTCCCGAAAAGAAGTAGCGGAGTGTTTTGCCCTCTGAATTCAACTACCTACTCACTTTGGTAGCCATCCTAATCCCATTTCTGGAGGGCATCTTCAGGCTCACCGGAGCTTCATCATTCCTGTTCTTTGCAGGTTCCGATGATCGAGAAAAAGGTAGCACTGCCGGAGAAGGAATAGCACTTCGCTAATCCAACATTTTCTCATTCAAACCCGGCTCGGGAACTCCACAGCGTAGGGATTTGCTGATGGATAGTCGTCGCCCCGCAATCTGCCGGTAACACCAATCTCGTAGCGATAGCGGAAATGCTCTCATTGAAATCCCGACAAGGGCTGCCACTCCGCCTGTCGCAATCAACAATCGCTCCACTGCCAGAGCCGCCCTGCTCAATTCCCCCTTCCCGTAAAACGCCATCGAATCTTCGTTGAGCGCAACGCCTACTGTTCTTGCGGACTCTCCCTGCAAGGGTGCAAATCGAAGTCGGTCTTGCTCATCCAGTCGATGTAACCACCTGACCGCTCCCTGACACATCAGGCAGTCGCTGTCGAAAAAGACAATATTGCGCACCTCATCCTTCATCACAGTTAGCTTGCCACATCCCATCGAAAAATCGATGCTCTCTTAGAGAATGTCCGAGAATACCCGCATCCACGACCTCCCCGACGAGCAGCGCCCGCGGGGAAAAATGGCAAATCTGGGTGCCGGGGCCCTCTCCAACGAAGAACTCCTCGCGATCTTCCTGCGCACCGGGACCAAAGGATCCAGTGCTATTGAAATCGGACGTCAATTGATCACCAAGCACGGCAGCGTCGCAGCCTTGGCCAAACTGGATCTCCACGAACTCTGTAAGGAACACGGCCTTGGTCTCGCCAAAGCCTGCCAACTTCAGGCCGCCTTCGAACTTGGCTCCCGGGCTGTTCGCGAAGGCTCTAAATCAACCCCGCTCAAAAACTCCCGGAATATCTACGATTTCCTCGCGCCCCAACTGGCTCACCTTCCCACCGAAAAACTTTTCGTTCTCTCCCTCGACAGCCAACTCAACCTGATCCGTATGCGTGAGCTTTCCAGTGGAACCACCAGCAGTACTGTTGCCAACATTCGCGATGTCCTCCGCCCCGTCATCATCGATCAGGCCCACGCCTTCATCATCGCTCACAATCACCCTTCCGGCGACACCACCCCGAGCACTCACGATCAAACATTCACGACCAATCTCTCCAAAGCCGCCAGGCAAATGGAGCTCCCCCTCATTGATCACATTATCATCGGACGCCCCCTGGATGGTGCTGCACCTTACTTTTCCTTTTTTGAACACGACCGCCTTTAAAATTCATCATGCCAGAAATTCATCCCACCGCCTTGGTCTCCGAAAACGCGCAACTCGACGACGATGTCGAAGTAGGCCCATTTTCCATCATTGAAGACGGAGTTGTCATTCGATTTGGTTGCCGCATTAATTCACACGCCAAGATTTGCCGCGGAGTGACAATGGG
>NHEN01000162.1 GCA_002172625.1 Verrucomicrobiaceae bacterium TMED86
CTCCAGGACAATCTCAAAAGTCTCTTCCAGACGCCCGCGAATCACATCGTTGAGCAATTGACGCTTAATTTCCACAGCGGGCGCGCCTTGCTCGTCATCAACTTTCACCACGCCCACCGAGTGCGCGGGATCAGCGGAGGCATGCCCCTCGGCGATCTTCACTTTCTCGGCTTTAGTAAATGGAATATGCGTCACGAGGTGAATGTCATTGCTGACGTGATTCCCCCCCACCGGCACACAACCCGAGGCCGCAATCGAGCCGTCGAGATAAAGAACATAGTCGGTCGTCTCTCCTCCGATATCGATCACGAGGGCTCCGTCCTGCTTGCGCTCGGCATTCAAACAAATCTGGGCCGAAGCAATGGGAGCAAAGACAACATCATCGACTTCGAGAGGAATCTCCCGCACGCATTTAATACTATTTTGAATGCGCGTCCGCACGCCGTGAACAATGTGATAGTCCGCATCGAGAGTCCGTCCCAGCAATCCATACGGCTGCGTGGTATGCGTCTGGCCGTCGAGAGTGTAATGCCGCGAAAGATGGTGAAGATAAACATGATCACTCGCGATCGCGATGTCGCGGGCGATTTCCCGGACCTCATCCAGGTGGCTGCGATCCACCCCTTGTTCGTCGTCGGGCAGACGGAAGGTTCCCGTGTTATTGACACCCTCGATGTGACTCCCCGTCACCGCGAGAAAAACACTCTTGATGACAACGTCACTGACATCCTCCGCCGCAAGCAAGGCCGCTTTTACGCAGGCTCTCACTTGCTTGTAATCGGCAATTTCTCCTTTCCGCACTCCGGCGGAGCGGGTCTCGCCCAAACCGAGAATTTTCGCTGATTCGTCCGGTTTAATCTCCGCCACAACCATCACGGTCTTGGTCGAACCAATCTCCAGACCTACATGAATTTTTGAACGCGCCATTGTTCGATTTCAACTTAGAGCTCATCCCGATATATGACGGGAACGAATCTATCCGGAATGAGGTTTACTGATTTCAACTCCCTGCCCTTGGCCCGGGCATGGCCAATAAGTTTGGTAAGCTTTTGGAGTTGATGTTCCTGCTCGTAATAAGAGAGAGTGACAATGGTTTTTCCGAGGGTCATCATTTCGAGGGTAATCTCGTCCTTCACAATGACCCAGGCCGGACGCTCGAAACCCTCCATGGAAGCGGATGCCAGGTTCACCAGATCCAAGGCGTATTGCAGCCCCTCGTGCTTGATCTCCTGCCCTTCCATGATCTCGTGATCCTCGGCTTGCAAAACACGGATCACCGGAAGTCGCTCCGCAAAATCCCAGAGAGTCTGTGAAGCACATTTGAATGGCACCCCGGCTTCATCGATCAACAAGCCCGCCGCGCGATCGCGCTGCACGATGCCGAGTTGATCACAATCCAACCAAGCCACCGGAGTCCGCTCACTCACCTCGATTTTTAAAGTTCCCGGAAGTCGCCGGGTCACGCGCGCTTGGGTGGTCTCGGGAAGATTTCTCAAGGTTTCCTCCAACTCGCCGGTATCGAGGGCAAAAATACTGGCATCCAAATCCAAGCCCGTGGTGGCCACGATCCGGCTGTGGGTTAAAAACCGCGGAGCCTCGCCCTCGAAGTCAGTCAGGGGCACTTCCTTGATCCCGAACTCCTCGGTGTTTTTCACGAAGAGCTCTTCCCAGCCAAGACGACCGACAAATCCCAGTGCCATCACCGTCATCAATATCAAACCAAATTTCATGAACCGCCCTCCCAGCCTAAGGAAGTCGAAGAACAGAATCCGCGGTGATTGCACCTTCAGGGCAAGCATGCGGTCACGCGACTCGCGGGTACGGCGTCTCGATGTGCGGCGTTGAAACATGGGGTCTACTTTAAGTTCGGGCGCCGAGAGAAATCTCGGCAATCCTTACGCAAAGTTCGCCAAATGAGAGCCCCGCTTCCTTCCCAGACATTGGTAAAAGGCTGGTTTCAGTCATTCCGGGGATAGTATTGGCTTCTAAGACGTAAGGATCTCCTAACGAATTTAACAACACATCCACCCGCGAGTAAACCTCAATTCCCAGCGCATCGTAAGCTTTCTTCGCGGCAGCCTTCACAATGCCCTCTTCCGCGGGCGTCAGAACCGCCGGACAAACATACTGGCTGCCCCCCGATTTCCCGCTCAACCACGGGTATTTCGTGGCCATATCATACCATTCTCCGTCCGGAGGAATGATCTCCACCACCGGAAACACCTCCCCGTCGATCACCGCCACGGTCAATTCCCGACCCTCCACAAATTCCTCCACGAGAAGATGTTTGTCGAATTCCGCGGCATACTCCATCGCAGCAAGAGCCTCTTCCTCGGTCTTCACGACCCGAATCCCCACGCTCGACCCCTCCCGGGGCGGCTTGACCACAAATGGCACCGGCATTTTCGGCAAACGAACGCCTTCCGAGCAATCGACCATCTCCGAAGAAGGCGTCGGGACATTTTCCGCCACAAAACACTGCTTGCTCAGATCCTTGTCGAAAGCGACTTCACTCGTCTCCCTCCCCGCTCCGGTGTAGGGAATTTTCAATCCTTCCAGATAACGCTGCAGTCCCCCGTCCTCTCCAAAAGTCCCGTGGATGACATTAAACACCAAACCCGTCCCTTCCGGAATCTCCGGCGTTTCATCGACCGCTTCGACGCCCACCGCCTGGTATCCCTGGTCCGTAAGCGCCTTCAGGACAGCCTTCCCCGAGGCCAGAGAAACATCCCGCTCTGTTCCCGGACCGCCCATCAGGACGGTAATCAATAAATTGCGATCCAATTTCATCTGCACCGAATCTCTCTCTTCAAATCTCATCTTTCAATTTTCAATTCTCCTATTTCAATAGCGCCACCAGATGGCCGCACCCTCCCTTTATCGTCGACCCGACCGATTCCTCTACCTCGGAATCGTGATCTACCTCCTCACTTTCGGCTGGAAATGGCTCAACGGCATCCCTCTCGGCGACTCGATTCAGGATGACAATTTCTCCTTCTACCTCGTCCGACTCCCCGCCTTCACCTTCGTTGCGATCCTGCTCACGCAGGTCATCTTTAATCAATTTCGGTGTTCTCGTCTTGCCATCATCCTCGCACTTATCATGATCCCCGCTCTGCCGATTGCCACTTATCTCACTTCTCAATAATCAATCCGTCATCCTTATGCGTCTCACCACTCTTTTACTCACCCTCTCCACGTCTCTGGCTTTTAGTCAGAGACCCAACATCGTCATCGTCATCACCGATGACCAGGGCTACGGCGATCTCGGCTGCCACGGCAATCCCGTCATCAAGACACCCCACCTTGACAAGCTCCACGACGAATCAACCGTCCTCACCGACTACCACGTTGCTCCGACCTGCTCGCCGACCCGTGCCGCGCTTCTCACCGGTCACTGGACCAACCGCACCGGCGTCTGGCACACCATTCAGGGCCGCTCGATGATTCGTGAAAACGAAGTCACCCTCGGGCAACATTTCTCCTCCGATTACGCCACCGGCATGTTCGGCAAATGGCACCTCGGTGACAACTACCCATACCGCCCCGAAGATCGCGGCTTCACGGAGGTCTACCGCCACGGCGGCGGCGGCGTGGGACAAACTCCCGACCTCTGGGACAACTCCTACTTCGACGGAAACTACTTCCACAATGGCAAGATCGTTCCCGCCAAGGGATTCTGCACCGACGTTTTCTTCAACAAGGCCAACGACTTCATCAAGACAAACGCCGCAGCGAAAAAGCCCTTCCTGGCATACATTTCCCTCAACGCGCCACACGGCCCGCTTCATTGCCCACAGAAGTATCTCGATCTCTACAAAGACCAGAAAAGCAACATCGCCGCCTTCTTCGGCATGATCACCAACATCGACGAGAACGTCGGCAAAACCCGCAAGCTCATTAAAAAACTCGGCATCGAAGAAAACACCATCTTCATCTTCACCACCGACAACGGAACCGCCACCGGCCGCAATATCTTCAACGCTGGCATGAGAGGCGGAAAAGGATCCGAATACGACGGAGGACACCGGGTCCCCATGTTCGTCCATTGGCCCGCTGCCGGACTCAACCAACATCGCAAAATCGACACCCTCTCCCACGCCATCGATCTCGTCCCCACTCTTCTCGACGTTTGCGAAGTCTCCAACAAAGGCGATGTCAAATTCGATGGTCTTTCACTCAAGAAGCTCTTCGATTCTGACGCGAGCGTCGAGTGGCCCGACCGCTACCTCGTCACCGATTCCCAACGTGTTGTCGATCCCGTCAAATGGCGTAAGTCCGCCGTGATGTCCCAACAATACCGTCTCATCAATGGCAAGGAACTCTACGACATTAAAGCTGATCCCGGTCAGAAGAAAGACCTCGCCAAGAACAAGCCAAACCAGGTCAAAAAGATGCGAGCCTTCTACGATGCCTGGTGGACCGAGCTTGAGCCGACCTTCGCACAGACTACCGAAATCTATCTCGGCCATCCCGACCACCCGTCTGTCACCATGACCGCACACGATTGGCTCAATATTTCCCCACCGTGGAACCAAGGCCACATCCGCAAAGGCCAGGGGGCACAGACAAAACAGTTCGGCGGTCACTGGGCGGTCAAGGTTCTCAAGGAAGGAACCTACAAAGTCTCTTTCCGTCGCTGGCCCACCGAAGCCAACCACCCTATCACCGCCTCACTCCCTCCGGGCAAAGACGTCCCCGGAGCCTCCAAAGCCTTCCGCACTAACAATGGAGTCTCTCTCAAGATGACCACCGCCTCCCTCCGTATTAACGGCAAGGAAATCGCCTCCAAGCCGGTCGGTAAAAAAGACACCGTCATTAGCTTCACGACCAAACTCACCAAAGGCTCCCACGCCCTCGCTCCCGTCTTCATTTCCGAAAAAGGAGAAACCGGAGCCTTCTACTGTATCGTGGAAACCCAATAGCCCTCCGGAAACGCCGAAACCCAACTCGACTCTCGCACTCCCAGTCTCAATCGTTCATTCGTCGATATAAAACATGCTCGCATTCTCAACCTGCTGGAACAACGCCCGCCACACGGATGGCGAGCACATGATCAACGAAATCCTCGAACTGGGTTTCGACACCATGGAGCTTTCCCACGGCATGACCGTCGCCAAGCTCCCCGGGATCCAGCGGGCCTTCGATGCCGGTCGTTTTAATTGTGTTGGCGTGCACAATTACTTCCCCTCGCCCACCGAGATCATGATCGATGCGCCCGACGCGTATCAATACTCCTCCGACCACTCTCCGGAGCGCTCCCGCGCCTACAGTGAAACGCTCAAGACCCTTGAAATGGCCAAGCGCTTCAACGCCAGCTATGTCGTCCTGCACATGGGTTCCATCCCCAACATGCCCCATCGCGATTGGACCAAGCTGCTCACGAAAAAACTCATGAACGGAGAGCAACTCTCCGATGATTACGCCGACGACAAACTCGCCGCAGTTCGAAAACGTGAAAAAAACGGCCCCAGGTATTACAAACGTGCCATCGATGTTCTCGAACGCCTCATCGAACCAGCCAAGCAAGCCGGTGTCGTTCTCGCCGTTGAGTCACGCTCCAAATACGAAGACGTCCCCGACGAAAGAGAAATGGTCGCCCTTCAAGAACACTTCGCGGACTGCCCGCAAATCGGCTACTGGCACGACTTCGGCCACGTCGGCCTGAAGCACAATCTCGGCCTCCTCGATCACGACCAGTGGCTCGCCAAGATGGAACCCTATCTTATTGGCGCCCACCTGCACGACGTGCAATGGCCCGACCGCGACCACCGCGTCCCCCTCACCGGCAGCCTGCCATACGACCAACTTCTCAAGCACTTCAAACCCGAAATGCCTCTGACCTGGGAACTCTCGCCGACCCGCCAAACCAAGCAGATCGAGAATGCAGTGAAACTCTGGCGCGCCAAGTATCCCGAAACTCTCAAAGAGCCTACAAAGTAGGATCACCCACCCGCTCAAAAATACCACCGCCCAACAAGCGGCCGCCTTCATAAAAGGCACAAATCTGTCCCGGCGTCAGCGCCCGTTGCGGCCTCGCAAATTCCACCTCAAGCTTCCCTTCCCCGGTTTGCTGCACGGTGACAATTTCTCCCTTCGCTCGATAACGTGGCTGCGCTTCCACCCTCCCGCCAGTCACAGCTTCGCCTAACCACGACAGCGAACCCACGGTGCACTTCGAAGTATAAAGACCCGACGTTGTTGTCTCATCCCAACCCACCACGAGTTGGTTTTTCTCCGGAATCTTCCCCACCACGACATAAGCCATCCCCTCACGTGGCGACGCCACGCCATGTCCTTTCCGCTGACCCATGGTATATAAATGCAATCCATCATGCCGCCCCATCACCCTGCCATCGAGATCAACAATCTCGCCCGGTGAATCCGGAACGTAATGCCGCAGAAAATCACTCATTTTGATGTTCCCGATAAAACAAATCCCCTGGCTGTCTTTCTTTTCCGCCGTCGGCAGATTAAATCGACGGGCCACCTCGCGCACCTCCGGCTTAAGCATTTCGCCCGCCGGGAAACGCGCGTGCTTTGCCTGAAACTGCGTCATCATTGCCAGAAAATACGATTGGTCCTTATTCGGGTCAGCCCCCCGTAACAAATCCGCCGGGCCATCCCTGCGCACTCTTCGGCGCACATAGTGCCCCGTTCCCACCGCCTCAAATCCCTGCTTCAACGCATAGTCGAGGAAGACTCCGAATTTCATCTCCCGATTACACATCACATCCGGGTTCGGCGTAATTCCCTCGCGATATCCTTCCAGCAGGTAATCCACAATCCGCTCACGATATTGGTCGATCAAATCCACCACGCGAAACTCAATCCCGAGCGCCTTCGCCACCGCGTGGGCATCATCCAGATCACTCTCCCAGGGACAATCTCCCGGCAGGCCTTCCTCATTGATCCAGTTCTTCATATAGCCGCCCACGACTTCGTGTCCTTGTTCGATGAGCAAAGCTGCTGCCGCCGAGGAATCCACCCCGCCTGATAGTCCGACCATGATCCGCGCCACAGCAAAAACCTACCGCTCCTGCGCATTTTTCAAAGTTCAGAGTTCAATCTTCAGAATTCCATGCTCATGGTCCCGCCGTGGCCGACGAAGAAACCAAGAAACCCGAAGAGCAAGCAGCCCGTTCGCCCTTCGCCGGATGTCTCATTCTCATTGTAATGGGGCTCGTCATTCTCGTGCTGATCTCGTCAGCTGCTTACTTTCTCAAGAAGCAAACCAGCTCATTCGTGGAATTCACCGAGGAAGAGGCCAAACCCACGCCCATCCTCAAACTCGAAGGCCGTGAACAGGCCGTCAACTCCCTCTCAAACCGCCTCCGCCATTTCGCTCACGAAATTGAAAACAAACGCGCCGCCGAAATNGAACTCTCGGCCGAGGACCTCAACCTCGCCGTNGCTCAATTCGACGACCTCAAGAACTTCCGCGGGCAACTTTCCATCGAATCAATCACACCCGNTCTCATCTCCGGNCAAATCCACTTNCCNCTCAGTTCGACCAAAGAACTCCCCGAATTTGTCTGCTCCCTCCTCAGCATCGAGCGACGCGACAANAATATCAACGGCACTTTCACCGCCAAACCTCTCCTCACCTCGGGAAAACTCATCTTCAACCTGGAAACCCTCACTCCCTCCAAGGGGGAAATGCCCGAAGCCTTCTTCGAAGGAATCTCCCGCATCATGATCTCCGGCGAGCTCAAAGAAGAGGACGCCCTCCAGCTCCAGCTCAACAAACTCACTGGCACTTCATTGAAGGATGGATTCTTCGTTCTGGCCTACTCTCCCGAAGCTACGCCACCCGATGCCCTCATCGAATCCGACAAACTGGCTGATAAAGCCAAGCAATTCGCTGCCCTCGGCGCCGTCATTCTCATCCTCTCGATGATCCTCCTCTTCATCATCCTGAGCCGCCGTCGCAAAGCAAAGCGGGCAGGAAATTAAGACTAGACCAAAAAGGTTGTAGATCGGTCTCTTTTCAGGCGTAATTTCCTCCATGTTGAAAACCAGCCTCACTCTGGCCGCCATTCTGACCATGGCCGCCCACGGCGATCCCGCCAAAGTCCCAGCCAAGAAAGACGCGCCCGTCGCGAAAAAAGAAGCCAAGGCCGCTCCTGCTAAAAAGAAGGATGGAGCCAAGAAAGCTCCGGAAAAGCCCAAGAATTCCAAACTCGAACAAGCCCGGAAAGATCAGGAGGAGCTGGCCCTTCACAACGCTCTTGCCGCCGAAAAATCAAAAAACGAGACCAACGACCTCCGCGCAGAACTAGCCGTCCTGAAACTCGAAAAAGAAATCCTCACCGAGAAGCTTGCCCTCGCCACCATCAAGGAATCTTCCAAATCTGCCGACGCCATTTCCAAGTTCATGGCAGAAAAGGAAAAGCTCACCCGTGAAGCTTCCCTCGCCAAACTTGAAGCCGACAAACTCGCCAGCGAAGTCAAAGCCCTCCAGGCCGCCTCTTCCCTGAAGACCAGCGCCCTTCAGGCGCAGATCTCCGAAATCGAAGCCAAGGAAAAGCGTGAGAACTACGCCAATGCCACTCCGCAGTATCTCGCAAACCCCCTTCTCAAGAATGGCACCCTCGTCGTCTCCGACCGCCGCATTCCGTTCAACGGACCAGTCACTTCACGCCTGGCGGACCAAGTCACCACGCGCATCAATTATTTCAACAACAAGGACCCGAAGAAGCCCATCTTTATCGTCATTGATGACTCACCCGGCGGATCCGTCATGGCCGGCTACCGTATCCTCAAAGCAATGGAAGGCTCGGAAGCTCCCGTCTACGTTGTCGTAAAATCCTTCGCTGCCTCCATGGCTGCCTGCATTACTACCCTGGCTGAGAAATCATACGCCTATCCCAATGCCGTCATCCTTCACCACCAGATCAGTCAGACCTTCATGTTCTCAAGTTTGAACCTCACCGATCAAAAGGAAAACTACGAAGACATGAAGAAATGGTGGGCTCGCCTTGCTGATCCTATTTCCCAGAAAATGGGGATCACCTCCGACGAGTTCATCGAAATGATGTACAACAAAACCAAGTCCGGAGACTGGACCGAATTCGGTGATGACGCCAAAAAACTCAAGTGGGTCGACAATATCGTCGAGCGCATCCACGAAACCTCGCTCCTCAAAAATCCCGATGCCAAAAAGCCGGTCGTAACCGTCACCCGCACCTCCGAGGCAGGGGCCACCTCAAGACCCGACGGACTCGTTCCTGCCATCGACGACAAAGGAAACCCTTACCTGATCCTTCCCCGTCGCAACCCGAAGGACGTTTACCTCATGTATAATCCCGACGGCTACTACCGCTTTAAGTAGGACCCTCTCACAATTTTCAACAAGCCCGGCCTCACCCGCCGGGCTTTTTTTATGAATGCTGCCGCGGCGCCCTCGCCGCTTCCCAACCAAGCTCTGTCTGGGGTGAGCTGCCAGCCTGTGAATTGCCCTTGATGACTTTCGACTCAAGCAACTCCATGGCACCCCCACCCCATAAAGAGCCGGATGCCGGCGACTTAATCGGCTCTTCTGCGGACTTTATTCCCGTATCGGAGAGTCAAAATCTTCCAATCTTAAGGTATTTGGGGTTTTTCTTGCCGTCATTCCGGCCTAGAACCTGCTCCGCAATTTCCGCAATCTAGAGAACACGCGGAGAAATCAGAAATTTCGCGCATTAATTCACACTCTTCACGCCATCATGAGCCTGTATTCGGACTACATTAAAGAAATCGAGGATCGCAAAGAACAAGAACTGCACCCCAAACCCATCGACAGCGGTGAGTTGGTGGCCGAAATCATCACGCAGATCAAAGACTCCGGAAACGAGCACCGCGAAGACTCCCTCAATTTTCTGATCTACAACACCCTGCCCGGCACCACGAGTGCGGCGGTCGAAAAAGCCACCTTTCTCAAGGAGATCATTATGGGCAGCTCCGTCATCGAAGAGATCTCCCCGACCTTTGCCTTCGAACTCCTCTCCCACATGAAGGGCGGTAAGTCGATGGAGGTTCTTCTCGACCTCGCCCTATGCGACGACGCCTCCATCGCCGCCCAAGCCGCCGACATCCTCAAAACCCAGGTCTTCCTTTACGATGCTGACATGGAGCAACTCGCCGCCGCCTTCAAGGCAGGCAATGCGGTCGCCAAGGATCTCCTCGAAAGCTACGCGAATGCCGAGTTCTTTACCAAGCTTCCCGAAATTCAGGAGGAAATCCAGATCGTCACCTACATCGCCGGCGAAGGCGACATCTCCACCGACCTCCTCTCTCCCGGCAACCAGGCCCACTCCCGCTCCGACCGCGAACTCCACGGCAAGTGCCTCATCTCTCCGGACGCCCAAAAGGAAATCGAAGCTCTCAAGCGCCTCCACCCAGACAAGAGTGTCATGCTCATCGCCGAAAAAGGCACCATGGGCGTCGGCTCCTCCCGCATGTCCGGCGTCAACAACGTGGCCCTCTGGACAGGCAAACAAGCGAGCAAATACGTCCCCTTCGTCAACTTCGCACCCATCGTAGCGGGAACGAATGGCATTTCCCCCATCTTCCTTACCACCGTCGATGTCACCGGCGGCATCGGCCTCGATCTGCAGAACTGGGCCAAAAAGAAAGACGCCGAAGGCAACACCGTTCTGGACGACGAGGGCGAAGCCATCCTCGAACAAACCTACTCCGTCGAAACCGGCACCGTCCTCACCATTAACACGAAGACTCAAAAACTCTATCAGGGCGACGCCGAGCTCATCGACATTTCCAAGGCCCTCACCCCTCAAAAGAAGGAGTTCATGAAAGCCGGCGGCTCTTACGCCATCGTCTTCGGCAAGAAGCTTCAGAGCTTCGCCGCCTCCACTCTCGGCACCGAAGCCCCCGTCGTCTTCGCACCATCCAAGGAAATCTCCCACGAAGGGCAAGGCCTCACTGCCGTTGAGAAAATCTTCAACCGCAACGCCGTCGGCACTACCCCTGGCCTCACTCTGCACGCCGGCTCCGACCTCCGCGTCGAGGTTAACGTCGTGGGTTCCCAGGACACCACCGGCCTGATGACGATGCAGGAGCTCGAAGCCATGGCCGCCACCGTCATTTCTCCCGTCGTTGATGCAGGTTACCAGTCCGGCTGCCATACCGCGTCCGTTTGGGACAAGAAAGCCCAAGCTAATATCCCAAAGCTCATGTCCTTTATGAATAAGTTCGGCATGATCACCGCACGTGACCCCGAGGGCGACTACCACGCCATGACCGATGTCATTCACAAAGTCCTCAACGACCTCACCGTGGACGACTGGGACATCACCATCGGCGGTGACTCCCACACCCGCATGTCCAAAGGAGTCGCCTTCGGAGCGGACTCCGGCACCGTGGCCCTCGCTCTCGCCACCGGCGAAGCCAGCATGCCAATCCCCGAGTCGGTCAAAGTCACCTTCAAGGGAACTCTGAAAGACCACATGGACTTCCGTGACGTCGTCCACGCCACGCAATCCCAGATGCTCGATAAATTCGGCGGCGATAATGTCTTCCAGGGCCGCATTATCGAAGTTCACCTCGGCACTCTGCCCGCCGACCAGGCTTTCACCTTCACTGACTGGACTGCAGAAATGAAAGCCAAGGCTTCCATCTGTATTTCCCAGGACGAAACCCTCATCGAATCTCTCGAGATCGCCAAAGGCCGCATTCAGATCATGATCGACAAGGGCATGGACAACGAAGGCGGCGTCCTCCAGGGACTCATCGACAAGGCCAATAAGCGCATTGCCGAAGTCCAGTCCGGCGAAAAGCCTCCCCTCACTCCTGATGCCACCGCCAACTACCACGCTGAAGTGATTGTCGACCTCGACGAGATCGTCGAACCCATGATCGCCGACCCCGACGTCTACAACGATGACGTCTCCAAGCGATACACCCACGACACCATCCGCGAGCTTTCCTTCTACGGCGGCGATAAGAAAGTCGACCTCGGCTTCGTCGGTTCCTGCATGGTCCACAAAGGAGATCTCAAGATCCTCTCCCAAATGCTCCGCAATCTCGAAGCGCAAAATGGCGAGGTTACATTCAACGCCCCCCTCGTCGTGGCGGCGCCGACTTACAATATCATCGATGAACTCAAAGCCGAAGGCGACTGGGACATCCTGCAGAAGTATTCCGGCTTCGTCTTCGACGACAACGATCCCAAAGGCGCCGCCCGCACCGAATACGAGAATATGATGTATCTCGAGCGTCCCGGCTGCAACCTCTGCATGGGCAACCAGGAAAAGGCCGCCAGAGGCGACACCGTCATGGCCACCTCCACCCGCCTCTTCCAGGGCCGCGTCGTGGAAGACTCCGAGCGCAAGAAAGGAGAATCCCTCCTTTCCTCCACTCCGGTGGCCGTCCTCTCCGCCATCCTCGGCAGAACCCCAAGCTTTGAGGAATACAAAGCGGCCGTGGAAGGGATCAAGCTCACCAAATTCGCTCCCCCGAAGCAGGACCTCCTCACCGCCTCGTAGAAAACGGCCCAAAATTTCAAAACACCTCCTGCCTCGCTACAGAGGGCGTTTTTTATTCCTCATTTCCCCCGAAAACTGCTTGCATTCGGCCCGACTCCCACTAGAAACGCGCTCCCATGGCACGCAAAGCTTGCAAGTCAAAAACCAGATCGTCGGTAGCCAAACGCTTTAAAGTGACTGGCACCGGTAAGATTCTGCGCCGCAAACAAGGCAAACGTCACATTCTTCAGAAGAAAAACCGGAAACGGAAAAGAAATCTGGGGAAAGCGACTCTCGTTTCCGATGCAGACATCAAGAACGTGAAGAGAAACCTTCTTCTTCGCTAACCACACGACGATGACCCCGCCCGCAAAACGGGCGGCCTCCATACAGCCTGTCTTTTCCCGAAAAGAACCTTTGAACGAGTGAGACTGTAGGAGTGAATTAACAACCAACGATTCGTTCAGCCAAAAAAAGAAAATGCCAAGAGCAACTAACAGTCCGGCCAGCCGGAAACGTCGCAAACGCATCCTCCTCCGCGCGAAAGGCTTCCGCGGCTTCCGTTCCAAGCTTTACCGCTACGCGAAGGACGCCGTCTACAAGGCCCGCCAGTATGAGTATCGTGACCGTAAGAAACGCAAGGGACAATTCCGTCGCCTCTGGATTCAGCGCATCTCCGCTGCCGTCCGTGCCGAAGGATTGACCTACTCACGCTTCATCGAGGGATTGAACGCTGCCGGGATCACTCTCGACCGTAAGATCCTCGCCGATCTCGCCGTGACCGACATCGCAACCTTCAACGGAATCGTTGAACAAGCAAAGGCCGCCCTCGAACAAAAGAAGGCTTCCTAAGTCCAAACGACCAACCTTTCAAATGGCCGCGCTCCTCCGGGACGCGGCCATTTTTTGTGCGATGGAAAGTGGCTGTAATGCCCGCTTACCCAAAACAAAGTCAAAGCGGGCTGGGCACCCGCTCTCCATAGTCTTGACCAAACCTCCCCTTTCCCATAACCAATTCCCCGCATGATTGAGCAAGCGACGCAAATCCAAGCCGAAGCCCTCGCCGCCGTGGAGGCTGCGAACACCGAAGCCACCCTCGAAGAGGCCCGTGTGAAGTTTCTCGGTAAGAAAAGCCCGCTTAATGCTCTCGCTGGCGAGATGCGCAATCTTTCCAACGAGGAGAAGCCCAAGCTCGGAGCCGCCCTCAATACTGCCCGGCATGCTATCGGCGCTGCCCTCGACACCCGCAAGCAAAGCCTGCAGGACGCTGCCGATGCCGCTTCCGTGGAAGGGCTCGACCCCTCCATGCCGGGCCGCTCCGTCGCTACCGGTTCACTTCACCCTCTCACTGTCGTCAAAGACCGCGCGATTCAGATTCTCCGCCGCCTCGGCTTCGCCCTTGCCGACGGTCCGGAAATCGAAACCGAGTTCCATTGCTTCGACGCCCTCAACACCCCGGCCGATCACCCGGCCCGCAACGACTCCGACACTTTCTATTTCGACTCAGGCAAGCTTCTCCGCACGCACACTTCCAGTGTGCAGGTGCGCACCATGGAGAAGCAAACTCCGCCCGTCAAAATTATCGCTCCCGGCTCTGCTTATCGTCGCGACGAAATCGACGCGACCCATCTCTCGGTCTTCAACCAGCTCGAAGGTCTCTATGTCGATAATGACGTCCGTCTCTCCGACCTCAAAGGCACTCTCGAATTCTTCTACCGCGCCATGTTCGGCGACAACACGGAAGTCCGCTTCCGTCCACACTTCTTCCCCTTCACCGAGCCAAGCTTCGAAATCGACGTAAAGCTTCAGGTCAAAGGAGAAGCTCCCAAGTGGATCGAAGTCGCCGGTTGCGGCATGGTCGACCCCGCTGTCTTCGAAGCAATCAACGAAAGCCGCGGCGACACCGCCTTCGATCCCGCCAAACTTACCGGCTACGCTTTCGGCATGGGCCTCGACCGCCTCGCCATGATCCAATATGGCATTAAGGACATCCGGCTCCTCATCGAGAACGACACCCGCTTCCTCAGCCAGTTCGCTTAATCAGGGAGGCTATTTTTGGGTCGGCTACGATCCAAAATACCCGTCCATCGACGACGATTTTTCGTTGGTTAGTCCCTTGTCGACTCCTTTGCTTTCTCCCATTCTCTTGCTTTAATCCGCTCCCAAGACTCCCCGAAATAGATCAGAGGAGTCTCGATAGCTACACCTCCCACCATGAAACCCGTTCTTCTCCTCGCAACTTTGTTGATCGCCCTCTCTGGATCGACACTCGCCGTCAACAAGAAACCCAACATCGTCTTTTTCTTCGTCGACGACATGGGCTGGCAGGATACTTCGGTGCCCTTTCACACCGAGCGAACCCAGCTCAATCGCGACTACCGGACACCCAACATGGAAAAGCTCGCCGCGAAGGGCTTGCGTTTCACCAATGCTTACGCCTGTTCGATTTGCTCTCCTTCGCGCATCAGCTTGATGACCGGACAAAACGCCGCGCGGCACAAAGTTACTTGCTGGACCCTGCGCAAAGACACCAGCCCATCCCGCACGCCCAAACAATTCACGGCTGCGAATTGGAATCTCAACGGACTACAACCCAAGAACGATTCCACTCCACGAAGCTTTGCCGCAACCACACTCCCGGAGATCTTACACAATGGAGGCTATCACACCATTCATGCCGGCAAGGGACACTTCGGAGCCCAAGGAACTCCCGGAGCCGACCCCCTTAATCTGGGATTTAATGTCAATATCGCCGGTTCCTACATGGGCGGTCCCGGTTCGTATCATGGCGACCGCAACTTCTCGGCAACCTGGCGCGGCGGCGGAAAAATTTGGAACATCCCCGGCTTGAAAAAATACCATGGTCAGAAAATCAATCTCACCGAAGCGATCACTCGGGAGGTGATCAGCGAGGTCGAGAAAACCGTCGAAGCGAAGAAGCCCTTCTACCTCTACATGTCACACTACGCGGTACATGCCCCCTTCGAACCGGACCGTCGCTTCCTGCCGAACTACTCGAATACAAAATGGAATGCCCACAAGAAAAAGTATGCCTCCATGCTGGAAAGCATGGACAAATCACTGGGCGACCTGATGGAAACCATTGACCGCCTGGGTATCGCCGAGGACACCATCATCATCTTCATGTCCGACAACGGATCACCGGGAAAAAATCCCCGCAACCTGCCCCTCAGAGGCCAAAAGATCTCCGGATACGAGGGAGGGAACCGTGTCCCTCTCATCGTTCACTGGCCAAAGGTCACTGCCACAGGCAAACGCAATGCCACCCCCGTCATCATCGACGACATCTTCCCCACGATTTTAGAAATGACCGGTCAAGACGCCCCCAAGAACGACGGACAAAGCTGGCTTCCCATTTTGCAGAACAACACCGCCCCGCCAAAGAAACCCAGAGAATTACTCTGGCACTACCCCAACTTCTACCACCTACCACCCTATAGTTCATTGCGACTGGGTGACTGGAAACTCATCTACTGGCACAAAAACCAATCACTCGAACTCTTCAATCTGGCAAACGACATTGGCGAATCCATCAACCTCGCCGACAAGAACCCTCATCGCTTGAAAGATATGGCAATGCGCCTCACCCGGCAACTGAAAGAGAAGGGGGCGCAATTCGCTACGATCAAGGAAACCGGAAAACCTATTCCTTTTCCAGATGAAGTTCTCCCCCCAAATAGCAGGAAGTGAACTCCTTCCATTCCCTCACTCATCATTAGGGGCCTTGCTCTAACTTCATAGGCACTCAAGACAACTACAAATGGGCTGGCGATGAGCATCCAATCAAGCTCTCCTTTGTCAGTTGAAACCCCGTGACTTCGCTCCAAATCCCCACCCCATAAAAACACCTTTACTCGTCGAGCATCTCCTCACGGATTTTCTTATTACTCATCAGCTTATTCCGCTCGACATCGATATTTTTTACCAGTGTTGCAAACTCGGTAATTTCACTCTCACGCAGAACCTTACGCTCCCGGTTTCGCTTCACAAATGTTCCTACTTTCAAGAAGGACATTAAAAATGGCTTCGTCCGCACATCAACGGCCAACTTCAATCGATCCAATCTGGCGATACTCTCCCAGAGTGGATCATCGAATCCAGGCGATGAAAAACTGCCATTCTCAAAAACCGCTCCAAGTTCCTTGGCCGCACCATCGATCTCTTGCAGCGAACCCGCCAGCGACAAACGCTTGGGGCCCCGCTTCATTCCGTGGAGAGCAATGAGGCGGGCCGACTCGTGATGGGGAATTGTTTTTAAAATCGATTTGAGCTTCTCCCGCACCTTGGGATGTCCCGCGTTCCCGGAATTCTTCAAGACCGCTTTCTGAACCATCTCGAAGTCCGCAAAAGCCTGCGCCACTTCTTTCGACTTGGTCGCCCTGCTAATCGCCACCGCTTCCTCAAACTGAGAAACGGTAATAATCTGAATCTTAGCCACCGCCTCAATTCCGTGACTGACGTAAAGATCTTCCACCACNGATCGATTTCCCGCAGGCACNGAAAAGACGGTGCAATTNTTACGCATNGCNCCTCTGATCTTGGCTCCCACNCCACCCACCGGGCGAACNTCTCCNGTCGCTGTCATGTCGCCGGTTNCNGCAAATTNTTGATCNAGCGGATTNCCCGAGATGATGGCGTCGGCCATCAAGCCACATGCAACCGCCGCCGAAGGNCCNTCTTTNGGAGTGTGTTTGTCTGAAAAACCAAACTCGATGACGTAGCCTTTCGGGATCTTGCCCCGATGCCTCACTCTCATCAGTTTTTCCACCTCCGCCGTGGCCGAAGTCATCATGTTCCCGACCCGTTGATTAAAACGCAGATGAAAATTCGATCCCTTCTCTTCAACAGGAATAGCCGTGGCATTCATCTGGCTGGCGGTCCCGGCATAGGAACCATTGCCAAGGTCGAGTACAAGGAGACCTTTCACCTTGGATTGCAAAAGAGGTGGCTCCGCTCCAAACGAAACATGAGCCATCAAAAAAAGGAGGCTGAGGAATCTCATTGACCGAAGGTTAACCTCCCTTTCCGCCAAGGCAAGAACCGTAAATTGTTCCTAGAGACCAAGCTCTTCAAGGAAATCACGCCGGATCTTTCGACCCTCCAGAAGAGAATACATCTCCACATTGGGGTCTCCCTCCTCGTATCCTTTGTTGTAATTGAAAAGATGCTTGGGGAAATACTCAACAAATTGCTCTCGCTCTTCGTTGGTGAGACGTCCCCAAACGGCGAAATTAAGGGTTCGTGATACCTTCTGCTTCATCTTGAGCGTCAGTTTCCGACCAGATGACGCCCGCTGAACCTGCTTGTGGGTGAGCTGCTCTGGAGAAACCTCCACGAGATTGTGATGACTTAATCCCCACCCATTCAGGATATCCTCCAACGGCTGGGGACCTAAATCAAGCTCGGTGCTCATTTGCAATTCGAGGAAACCTCTTAAGCTGACCGAAGACGCAACTCACCGAGGCCGCTCATCAAAGCACGGGTCTCACGACGCCAGCGCTTGAGGGTTTCGCGGGATGAGTCCAGCGACTCGGAGAAACTTGTCTCAAACTCATTGATGTTCTCTTTGAGCTTCTCAATAAGCTCGTTGACCTTGGCCACGGCGTGCTCGCAAAGAGTGCCATCCTGAGCGGCCAATTCGGCCAGGCGAACTTCTGCTTTGCGCTGGGCTTCCTTCATTTCAGCAGCAACGATCTTACTGGTCGCCACACGACGCAGATCGCTCACAAGACCGAGCTTATGGAGCAACATGATCGACCACTTGGTTGGGTCGAAATTCCAGGGCTTCACCCCGTTGCGGTAGTCGTGCTGAAACTCGTGGTGGTAGTTGTGATATCCCTCACCATAAGTCACGAGAGCCATAATCCAGCTGTCGCGGGCAGAGCAACGTGTTGAGTAGGGCTGATTGCCAACGCAGTGGCAGAGCGAATTAATAAAGAAGGTCGCCTGCTGCACGAGAACAACTCGAAGAGCGCCAACAATAAGGAAGCCTGCAAGCGCTCCAACCATGCCGCCCATCGCGAAGTAACCAACGACGGCCGGGAAAATCAACCCTGCCACAAAGGCAATGAGGACATAGAACTTGTCCTGAAAACGAACCAAAGGATCACGACGGAGATCTTTCACGTTGTCCATCGGCTGTTCGGCATCGAGCTTGAAAAGAATCCAACCGATATGCGCCCAAAAGAAGCCCTTGGTAATGTCATAAGGATCCTCATCGTGGTCGGTGTGCTTGTGGTGACGCCGATGATCGGAAGCCCAGTGGAGGACTGAGTTCTCAAATGCGCAGGCTCCAAAAATCAGGGTTCCCAAACGGACAGGCCACTTGGCCTTGAAAGAAAGGTGAGAGAAAAGGCGGTGATAGCCGAGAGTGATACTCAGGCCGGTCGCAATCATATAGAAGGCGAACATGCTCCACATGATCCAGTTAAGGTCATGCAAGTATAGGAAGATCGGAGCTGCAATGACTCCAAGGGTGGTGATCACAAATAAGAAAGAGGTGTTGACCCAATTGACCCGGTGAAACGGTATACGGAAGTTCATAAGTGTCTTGATTTCCGGGAGAAGCCTGAGCCTGCCCGATGCCGGATACTAATCACTTTTATTCCAACATTCCAGTCTCAATTTTAGCCCTTTGCTTAAGATCCATTAACAATAGTTCAATAACAACCTATAAAGCAACAGTTTAAAAAAAATCACTCCAATGCAACCCCAACTCTGAAGCTGAAAAATGGGCTCTTTCCCAAATTGACCCAAGATTTCTTGTCAGACAGCCTCCCGAAACACGTATTACCTCAACGACTCTTATGAAGTATCTTCTCGCATTGACCCTCCTCGCTGCCCCTCCCCTCCTCGCGGAAGACGGAAAGAGCAACTACACCCTCTACTGCAGCGCCTGCCACGCTCCCGACGGAAAAGGCATTGGCAATGGACAATTCCCCCCTCTCGCAGGAAGCGAATGGGTCAAAGGAAAACCCGATCGTATGATCCAGCTCGTGCTCCACGGGCTTCAGGGACCCATCCACGCCGCGGGCAAGGAATACAATCTTGTCATGCCTCCCCAGGGTGCCGCCCTCACCGACGCACAACTTTCCTCTATCATCACTTACGTGCGCTCCAGCTGGGGGCACAAGGAATCGTCTGTCTCAATCTCCGATATCAAAGCATCCCGCGAAGTGTCCAAGAATCGCTCGCAAATGTGGGAAGCCGCCGAGCTTCTCGAGAAATACCCCATCCCAGGCTACAAAGGCGCGGTATCCGAATCCAGTCCTGCAAACAAAAAAGGTAAAATCCAGGATCTCCTTTCTTACATTCACCACGGTGACTTCAAAAACCTCGCCGCCCTCCGCAAGTCCAAAGCCAAGAACGTTGAGGAAGAGAAAGGCGGACTCATCTCAGTCAAACACGCCGACCGCAAAGACAACTTCGGCTTGGTCTGGGAAGGCTGGCTCAACGCTCCCGCCGAAGGAAAATACACCTTCGTCTATGACACCGACGATGGCGGTGCCTTGATCATCAACGGCAAGGAAATCATCACCCGCGACCGTAACGGCCCTGCCGGAACACCCACTAAGAAATCGACCAAGCTCAAGAAAGGCCGCAACGAAATCAGAATCGAATACTTCGAAAATACCGGGAATGAAGAGATTGCTCTTTCATGGAGCGGCCCTGGCATCAATAACCAGAGCCTTTCCGACAAGCCTGCGAAACAAAAGTCCAAGGGTGTCTCTATTCCCCTCACTCCTCCGGTCAACGAAGCGACGGTCTACCGGAACTTCATCGCCGGCACCGACCCGCGCGGCATTGGCGTGGGATACTTCGAAAACGTCAACCTCGCCTTCAGTGGCGACAGCATGAGCGTCGATCTGCTCTGGACCGGCAAGTTTATGGACGCTGGTCGTCACTGGACCGGACGTGGACAAGGCTTCCAGGGACCGGCTGGCGAAAACGTCGTCACCATCAACCGCGGTATTCCTTTCGCTATTCTTGATAGCCAGACTACTCCTTGGCCCAACGGACCTGACCCCTCGCTCGCGCCTCTCTTCAAAGGCTACAAGCTCGACAAGAAACAACAGCCGACCTTCCTCTACCAATTCGGCAACGTGAAGATCTCCGACACCTCCCTCCCGGCCAAAACCGGTCAGGGATTTGCCCGGACTCTCACGCTGGAGGTCCCAGCCGGTTCCGCTTCGGACAAGGTCATCTACTTCCGCGCCCTCAGCGGCAACCAGGTTCAGGCCAGCGGCGAACGAAACTTCAGCTTCGACAAACTCGCCATCGCAGTTCCCACTTCGGAATACGCACCCTTCGCTCGTGAGAACGAACTCCTCATCCCGGTTCCCCTCAGCGCGGGCACTCACAAAATCCAGATCAACTACACCTGGAAGTAATCACCCTTTTTCACTGACCATTTTCACCACTACCTAAAATGAAATCTCTTCTCTTCTTCCTCGCGGCCCTCCCAGGCATGGCGGACGACCGGCAGCCTGAATTCTACCTCCGCGAGGAAATCCCTACTCCTCCGGGCGAAGTCCTCGAGCTCGGATCCATCGCCATCATGCCCGACAAAAAAGTCGCGGTCAGCTCACGGCGCGGCGACGTCTGGGTTTGCGAAGGCGCTTACGAAAAAGACCTCTCCAAAGTCAAATGGACCCTCTTCGCCCGCGGTCTTCATGAGCCCCTCGGCATGTTCTATAAAGACGGTTCGCTTTACCTCACCCAGCGTCCCGAGATCACCAAGCTCACCGACACCGATGGTGACGGCCGCGCCGACCTCTTCGAAACCGTGACCCAATACTGGGGCATCAACGGAGACTATCACGAATACAACTTCGGCTCAGATCCCGACAAAGACGGCAACGTTTGGGTTGTGCACTGCCTCACCGGATCCGGCGGAGCGAGTGCTAAATCCCCTTGGCGTGGCTGGTGCTATCGCTACGGACTCGACGGGAAAGTCATCCCCACCTGCCCCGGCATCCGCTCACCCGGCGGCATCGGATTCAACCAGGCCGGCGATTGTTTCTACACCGACAACCAGGGACTCTGGAATGGTTCCTCCTCACTCAAGTGGCTCAAGCCCGGGGGCTTCATGGGCAACCCCACCGGAAACGTATACGCCAAGCTCACCGGTCAGGAAGAACCACCCAATCCCAAGACCGGTTCCCGCATGGTCACCGAGGTCGACAAAGATCCTCGCATCGTTCCTCCGCCCATCATTCTTCCCCACGGCAAAGTCGGCCAATCGCCCACCGCTGTGATCTATGATCCCACCGAAGGAAAGTTCGGCCCCTTTCAGGGACAGGTTCTCGTCGGCGAACAAACCCACTCGCAAGTCCAACGCGTCTACCTCGAAAAAGTCAACGGCGGCTACCAGGGTGCTGTTTGGAAATTCCTTGAAGACTTCCGCTGCGGAATCATTCCCGCTCGTATGGGCCAGGACGCCACTCTCTTCGTCGGAGGTTCCAACCGTGGTTGGGCTGCGCGCGGAGGAAAGAATTTCACCTTCGAACGCGTCCGCTGGACTGGCAAGACGCCTTTTGAAATGCACGAAATGCACGCCAAACCCGACGGCTTCGTCATCACCTTCACCGAACCCATTGATGCTTCCAGCGCAAAGAAGATCGACTCCTACAAGGCCGCTGCTTGGACCTATATCTACCAAAAAGGCTACGGCAGCCCAGAGGTCGACAAAGTCACTCCCGTCATCGACAAAGTCACCGTCGCTCCCGACAAGAAGTCCATCCACCTCAAGGTCTCCGGCCTCACAAGAGGCCACGTGCATCACTTCAACCTCAACGGCGTCAAATCATCGTCCGGGAAAACCCTCTGGCACCCCGACGTCTACTATACGCTCAACGAGATCCCCAAGTAAGGGGCCGTCTTCTCTATTCTTCAAAAAGCCACGCTCCGTAACGGGCAATCCAGCTGCCATCGCTTTGGCGGGTTCGTCTGGCCAGTCCACGCCACATTATTTCCGGGAGACTTCGATGATCAACACCCCTGTGGAAGCAGGGAGACAGCCAGCTCAGATACCAGAATAGAGCCTCTGCCCATTACTCGGGCTGCCAGGCCTCACGCTCCTTATGGTCGCCGAGAACTTGTTGTCGCCAAAATGCCGCGGCGAAGGGAAGAATT
>NHEN01000163.1 GCA_002172625.1 Verrucomicrobiaceae bacterium TMED86
ATGGAGGAATATTACGGTAATGAGGAGTTTGAGCCGGAGGGGTTCGAAGAACTCAATCGGGGTGAAATCAGATACCGAGGTGATTTTTTCACTTCGTTTGTCAGGATTGGAGATTTCTCTTCCGGGCCAGTTGCGGTCGAGCGTTTTGAAGATGGCGATGACTTTTCCTATCGGGTGGATTGGGAAAGTTGGGTGGGGTATTGCGAGATGTCTGCAGAGGACCTGGTGAGAGCCAAGCCGACAGAACCAAAATTGCTAAGGATCATGCTTCGGCAGGATTCTTATTATAATTATGGGTATAGCGATGACCGGGTCTGGGCAGCCTACCGGCTGGGTTTCAGAAACAGCGACCGCACTTTGTTGGCGTATGCTCGCCGGGACTCAAAGGAGGGAGAGCTTCTTGCTGAGTTATTCCGGGATTCAGCGGAATTGCTTTACACTTTGAAAGTTCGCTATCCCGAGAATGCCCGTTCAGGCGAGCAAGTGGAGATCGTCGAGCTATTGGAGCAAGGGTGGATTGGAAATCCGCCAAAAGTAGAAGAGGAAAATGAGTGATTTACCGAGGTCGTCTTATGATAAAGCACTAGCCATAAATCTAGATTCATCAATCTATGGGACCTTTGCTGAAATCGGAGCAGGTCAGGAAGTTGCCAATTGGTTCTTCCGCGCTTCAGCGAGTGCTGGAACGGTGGCAAAAACGATTTCGGCGTATGATATGAAAATTAGCGACGCCCTCTACGGCAAGGGCGAGCGTTACGTTTCCAAGAGTCGTGTCGTGGATATGGTCAACTACGAGTATGAATTGCTTGAGGAGCGCCTCGGCGAATCACGTGGGAGTGAGTCGCGCTTTTTTTCTTTTGCCAACACCGTGAAGGCGCGAGGCTATCAGGACTCCGGAGAATGTCATGGATGGTTGGCGGTTCGGTTTCAGGAGCAATTCTTCAAGGAATCGGGAACGATTCTCCTACATGTGCGATTACTGGATGAGGAGAATGTCGACCAAATGGAGGCCTTGGGGATTCTCGGCGTGAATCTGATTTGGGCCGCATACCATCATAGCAGGGATTTGAGCGCGTTTGTTTCTTCATTGATCGATTTCCTGTCGGTGGAACGGGTTGAAATCGATATGCTGACTTTTTCGGGTGCACCATTTGCGATGGTTGATAACCGGATTTGTGCGCTCGAGTTGGTAAGGCAGGGAGTGACTCCTGCTACGGTTTTCATGCCCGATGGAGAGGTCGTTCAGGCGGCCGAGGCGTTTTATAAAACTCCCTTGCTTCTATTGAGGGGAAGCTTTCTACCAGTTACCAATTTGCATCTGGATATGTTGACGCAAGCCGGGGAGGTTTTTCCCAATGAAGGAGTTTCCCAAAGCGCTCGGCCCTGCCGCGAAGTTTGTGAAGTTTCGTTGAGCAATCTCTTGCGGGATGGTGAAGTTGATTTGGTGTCCTTCCTAGACCGTGCGAATACTCTGCAGGCCTTGGGGAAGGTTGTGATGATTTCCAATGCTCCCGAATTCCATCGGGTTGCCGCGATGCTGCGCCTCTATACTCGTGAACCGGTGGGGATGGTTCTATCGATTGGGCTTCTTAATGAACTCTTCAAAGAGAAGTGGTCAGAAAATCTTGCGGGAGGGATTTTGGAGTCGTTTGGAAGATTGTTTAAAACCGGGATCGCGCTATTGGTTTATCCTTGGCGAAATCGAAACGGGGGTGAGTTGGTGACGGCTGATAATTTTAGAGCCCCCGATAGATTGAGGCACTTGTATCAGCATTTTTTTGAGAATGGGATGATTCAAAGTATCGCATGTGGAAACGAGGAATTATTGGAAATGACAGGGAGGCAGATCATGGCAAATGCCTCTGATAGTAAAGAATGGGAAAAGTGGGTTCCTGAAGAAGCCCGGGCATTGGTGGAATCCCACGCACACTCTTAAGGTTATGCATTTACTGGATACGTCGGCCATATTGCTCACACTCGCTGCTGTTTTTGGATACATTAATCACCGTGTATTCAAGCTTCCGAACAGTATCGGAATTCTTCTTCTGGGATTGGTATTGAGCGCTCTCCTTCTTTTGTTTGGTAACTTCTGGCCCGCGCTTCGGGATAATGCCGACTCGTTTGTCACTCAGATCGACTTCAATGAAACGGTGATGCAGGTCATGTTGAGCTTTCTGCTGTTTGCCGGAGCGCTGCACGTGAATCTGAATGATTTGAAGAACCAGAAGTATGTCGTGGCTATTTTAGCCAGCGTTGGCCTGCTTGTTTCCACTCTTCTGGTGGGAGGTGCGGCATTCTTTGTTTTCAAATGGACCGGGTTGAATGTGCCGTTTCTATGGTGTCTTGTTTTTGGTTCCTTGATATCGCCGACCGATCCGGTTGCGGTGCTTGGAATCCTCAAGAAAGTAGGTGTATCAAAATCGATTGAAACCAAGATCACCGGAGAGTCTTTGTTTAACGACGGAGTAGGGGTTGTCGTCTATATCGCCTTGATTGGCTTTGCTGTGGGAGGTGGGGACCGGGGCGCGATGGACGTGGGGCTTTTGTTTATAGAGGAAGTCGGGGGCGGTTTGTTACTCGGTGGCCTGCTCGGATATATTGCCTATCGGATGTTGAAATCCATTGATAATTATCAAGTGGAAATTCTGATTACCTTAGCTTTGGTGACGGGGGGATATCAACTTGCTAGCTATTTTCATTTTAGCGGTCCATTGGCCATGGTGGTGGCGGGTCTGATGATTGGGAATCATGGTCGGGATTTGGCGATGAGCGAGACTACAAGGCATCATCTTGACCTCTTTTGGGAGTTGATCGATGAGATGCTTAACGCGGTGTTGTTCCTCTTGATCGGACTGGAAATCTTTGTACTGAGTTGGAATTCTTCGGCATTGTTTGCCGGAATCATTTTGATCGGAGTTGTACTCGGTTCAAGAATGGTTGCGGTTTCTTTGCCTGTCATTGCCTTGAAGCGCTCACGGGAGTTTTCGCCTGGGATCATTCGGATTCTGACCTGGGGTGGTCTTAGGGGAGGGATCTCCGTGGCTCTGGCTCTTGCTCTTCCCAAGGAAGGGATTGAAGATGGGGTCAGGCAGGCCATTCTCATGGCGACCTATATCGTGGTCATTTTCTCGATTGCGGTTCAAGGACTTACCTTGAAGCCGGTGATTCTTCGCGCAATGGGCAAGACGGCTAGTTAGCCTACTATTCGCCTTCCTTTTCAGGTTGCTTGATTTCGATCGGGTCACCTTTCCAATTTGGGAACCCCTGCTTGAGTTGTAGACGGTATTGGTCAGCTTTTCCGTCCTCTCCGAGAAGTCTGGCGGACTGGGCCGCGCCAGCGAGAGCCCGGGGTTTGATGAGTGGATCATCGAGAACCATTTGAATTGTTTTTTGGTAGTCCCGCAGGGCTTGCTCAGGCTGGTTTTGGCGGAGGGCAACTTCCGCTTTGACCAAATAGAGTCCGGCGAGATGCGGCCCCCTCACATCAACGGCGAGAGCCTTGTTGGTGGTCTCTATGGCCTCGTCGTATTTTTCCAGTCCGATCTGAGAGAGCGCAAGATCGAGCATGGCATCCGCTTCCCATCGTTTTTCCTGTTTAAGGCCGAGGATGATCGTCCCGGTTTTCAGAGCTGCGGCAAAATTTTTGCTTTCGTTTTGAGCCTTGGCCAAGGTTCGCCAGACTCCGGGTTTTGTTTTGGCCGGATTTTCGGGATCTGTCGATTTCTCTAAATAAGTGACGGCTCCTTTAACATTTCCTTCGTGAAAGAGTTGGACGCCGAGCCAGGAGAGAATGTGGGAGGGGATTTCCTTGCCGGGGGCATCTTGGAGGATTCTCTGGATGGCTTTGTGGAGGGCTTTGGAATCACGCTGGGCAAAGGCGGAGAGAACGAGAATGTTTCCTACCGGCTCACTGTAGAATTCTGGCGCAAGATCACGGGCTTTTTGAAGGTAGGGAGCCACGTCATCGAGCTCATTTTCCTTGTAGAGTCCCCAACCAATCCAATAGTTGGCATTTGCGACAGTGTTCTTGGAGATGTCCGGAAAATTGGCAAGGAGCTGACGATAACGCTCAACCATGGTGCGATATTTCTTTTCTTTCCTGAGAATTCTTCCGCTGCCCTGATAGGCAAATGCGGCCAGGATGGGTTCAGGTTTCATTGCGATGAGTTCTTCGAAGTCCTTAAGCGCTGAAATTTCATCTCCCAGAGCCAAGATGGCTTCGGCTCGCTTGGCGAGGATCTCCGCTTTGCGAGAATCATCAGGGAAGTCAGCGAGAAAGCGGGTGTAGCTGCGGTTGGCTCCGTTGAAATCACCGAATTCGCTGAGGCACCAGCCGCGCTTGTAGAGAAGATCTGCCCGATATTCTTTTTTGATGAGGTTTGACTCGACCAGGTTGAAGGTTTCCCCGGCTTCTTCGAAATCGCCGGCCTGGTAGAGCGTCTCGGCCTTAAGGAAATTTGCCATGTGAAGGCGCGGGTCGTGCGGGTTTTTGTTGGCGTATAGCTCAAAGAAAATGTCGACTCTTTCGGAAAGACCATTGTGTTTGAGCAGATAATCACATTCAAGACAAAGGTAGGCGGACTCGAATGCCAGTTCGGAGTTGGGGAGGTTTCGGTCAACCCTCCTGAAGGCTGCCCGGGCCTGTTGATATTTCTTAAGCGCGAGAAAGGCACGCCCCGCTCTCATGGAACGGCGTGCCTCGACTTTTCCTTTGGCGCCGTAGTCGCCCATTGAATAGAGCTTAACGACTTCCTGATAGTCTTCTTTGTCGAGGGAGGCCTTCATGAGCGCAGTTTGAGCCAGCGCTTTGTTGGTTCCCAGACTGATTCGTTGTTCGTTTGTCAGGGATGGATCGTTCATGCGGATCTTCAAGACGGCATGAAGGTTTTTAGCGGCTTCGTCGCTGAGGCCAAGTTCGGCCGAAGCCAAGCCAACGTAGAACATGGCTTGGGAGCGATAGATGCTTTTGACGGCTTCCTTGGTGAGAGGTTTGAGGAGTTTGATAGAGCGTTCCAGTTGTTCATCCAGGTAATACTGGTAGCCGAGCATAAANACAGCCCACTCTTGGTGNGGGTGTTTTGGTTCAGCGATGATGGTNTTAAGGACTTCAACGACTTCTTTGGTGCGATTAATTTTGAGGAGACATTGAACTCGNTTGGTCAGNGCGCNGAAGCGAAGATCCCGGTTCGTGACATGGAGGGCGGCGANACCGAAATATTTGGCTGCNTCCGCCCAGTTTTCTTCGATGTAAAAGAGGTAGGCAAGTTGCCGGGCGGCGTTGCCTACCCATTGACCTTTGAGATGTCGGGTGATGACGGCCCGGTAGTTGACTTTAGCCTGATCGAGTTGGCCGAGGGTTTGCAGGGCATGGCCGAGATGAAAGCGGGCGAGGGGGGCGTGCCGGGAGTTGGGAAATTGGGCGAGGAAGTTTTCGTAGAGCCCGACAACGTGCTGCGAGTATTTTGCTTTCTCAAAGCGGTCCTGAACTTCCTGCCCGTGGGTATAATATTTTTCGGCGTCGGCAAAGAGGCGGTCCTCGTCCCGGTATTGCGCGGTAGTTGGCATCGTGAAGCTGCAGAAGAAAAGCAGCGTCAGAAGATACCTGGGGGTGAGAAAGCGAATCATGGAAACCGGGATTGTACCGATGGTCATATTGAGAGCGGCGCCGATGCCAGAAATTGGCATGTCTTTCCCCGAAAATCAACCTTTGCAATCGTGGTTGCGGGCTTGCTCATCGGGGAGATTCGTCATATCGCATTGTTATGGAACATCATGTCTATTTTTGGCTAAAGGAAGATCGTCTCAACTCTGGTGATCTTGAAACCTTTGAAAAAGGGCTCAAAGCGCTCTGTCTTTCGAAAAATATAACGTCATCCAATTGGGGAAAGCCTGCTGAGACTCCGAAGCGTCCCGTGACGGACCATTCGTGGAGCTATGGGCTCTCGGTGAAATTCGATTCGATGGAGGCCCATGACCGGTATCAGAGCGGTGATCCGGTGCATGATACGTTTATCGAGTCTTTTAAGGACTGGTGGGCCAAGGCGCTGGTGATGGACCTCGCTTAAAAGATAAATGGGAGTAAAGGAATCGGACCTTTACCCCCATCTGGATTATCTGCAAAGAACGAGATAAAACTTCTATTTCGTTCATCTAAAGAACTAAACGATTTGGTCGGCTGGGCAAGGGGAAAATGTGCCCATAATGAATTTATTTTGAGCCATTTTCATCCTTGATGATGGGGCCCTTATAGTGTTTCCGATCCCGCTATGTTCCGTAAACAGTGGTAATTAATGAGGACGAAAAAACCGCCACCGGGAGAACCGGATGGCGGTTGGAAAGTTAGCTCGAAGCCAGTTCGTTATTTCTGGGGAGCGCCTTGGGGTTTTGTGTTATCACCCTGCTGCTGCTGGGGTTTTCCCTGTTGCGGCTGAGGTTTTCCCTGTTGCGGCTGAGGTTTTCCCTGTTGTGGCTGAGGTTTTCCCTGTTGGGAACCCTTGTTTTGTGGAGCCTCTTTTTGAGATTGCGCGGTTGGGGTTCCAACTTCCGACTTACCGACGAAAATTGCCCCTGGTTCGATGGAGAGTGAGCCAGCTTTGACGTCTCCCACCATTTCGGCACTACTTTTGATGTCCACACGTTCGGTGCAGGAGATGTTTCCATGAACCTTACCGTAAATGACAACCGATTTGGTTTTTACTTCTGCCTTGATGTGGGCGTTTTCGGCGACGGTGAGCGCGCCGTCCGAGGCAATTTTTCCTTCGATACGTCCGTCAACGAGGAGGTCATTGGTGAACTTAACGGAACCATTGATGTGGACGTCGTTGCTGAGAATGTTGCGTTGTCCGCCTGTGGCGGGGGCGCTGGCTGAGGCAGGTCCCGGAGCGGCGGCAGGTGCTGCCGTAGTTGGAGCCGCTTGTTGGGGAGGAGCCGCCGCTGGTGGAGCGAGTGGCTGGGGAGCGGCGGCGGGTTGATCTCCCGCGAGTGACTTACTTTTGATTTTTTCGAACACGGTTCTTAGTTTCTACGAATTAGATTATATGAGCTAGGGCAGACAGTTTGCAAAGGAGGAAGTGCCAGAGACGCTTAATTTGAGGGTGAGTCTTCTGAAGCGGCTGGTGTTTCAGGCTTTGGATCCTCCGGGACTGGTGGCTTAGGATCAACTGGCTTGGGGTCTCCGGGAAGGGCAGGCTTTGGAGCGGCCGGGGTGACGGGCTTGGGAGCCTCTGTGACGACAGGGTCAGGAGCTTCCGGAACGACAGGCTTTTTCGGGAGATCGGGATTGGTGGGGAGAGGATCGACTTTAACGGGCTTACTGGCAGCCCCGGGCTTGGGAGCGGGAGGAGCAGGCTTAACTTCGGTTGGGGTGCTTACTCCGAGAAGCTTGGAATGACGTTCGGCAATTTGGCGGATGTTGGCATGAATGTCGCCATATTCCGAGGATGCACGATCATAGTATTCCCCGGCTGCTTCGTCGTTTCCTTCGCCACGGGCGATGTCACCGAGATAGATAAGGGCCATCGAGCTGATGGCAGCTTCCTCTTCGACCGCTTTCCCGTAGTTTCCCTTGGCGCCTTCGAGATTACCCATTTTATGCTGATAGGAGGCGAGGGAAGCCAGACCGCTGGCATATGCCGGGTGATCGGGATACTCGCTGACGAAGGATTCAAGTGTTTCGATGGCCTCAGGTTGTTGCAGGTCTCTCCATTGAAGCTGGGCTTTGCGGAGAAGAGCGGTGCCGCCGGCATTGGTTCCGGCTTTTTCGGAAGCCTGGGTTTCCAGTTCGGGAAGAGTGCGTGCGGCGCTGACTTCAGCCGAGTAATTCTCAAGTTTTTGTTGTTTGAGGCCGTCCCCTACCACGTAGGCCACGAGAGCAATGATGATGAAAATTCCAAAGATGATCAGTTTTTTCTGATGGGCATCGAGGAAGGCCTCAAATGAGGATGGCTCCTGGGAAATTTCACCGATGGGGCTGGGGGCCTGATCGGGTTGAGGCTGCTGTTCGGATTTTTCGGACATAATGCGACTGTGTTAAGAGGAATTAACGCCTCGGAGCATGGGAAGCAAGCCCTTGTGAGACGATTTACGTCAGGAGTGGTTTTGTGGGTTGGAAATCGAGCCAGCTAGCGTAGAATCCCCAAGTTGATGAGTTGTTCGGTCTATGTGGTGGCAGGTGAAGTGAGTGGGGATACCCATGGAGCGGAACTGATGGAAGCGCTTCAATTTGAGCTCGGTGCGGTGGAGTTTCGTGGCCTAGGTGGAAAGGCCATGGCCGAGCTGGCCGAGGCTGGCGTGTCCGACTGGGTGGATGAGGCTGCGGTGGTGGGATTTATTGAGGTTATTCGGCGATATGGTTGGTTTAAGGAGCGATTTGATCGGGTTCTCAGGGAAATTCGGGACTGGAAGCCCGAGATCCTCCTACTGGTGGATTATCCAGGTTTCAATTTGCGTCTGGCAAAGCAGGTCAAGGAGCTCTGTCCTGAGACGAAAATCGTTCATTACGTCGCGCCGCAGGTTTGGGCATGGAACCAGAAGAGGATTCCACAAATTGCAGCGTCACATGACCTGATGTTGTGTCTCTTTCCTTTTGAAGTTTCGCTTTTTCAGCAAGCTGGCCTGAAAACGAGTTGGGTTGGGCATCCTTTGGTGGATGAGTTAGAGGAGAAAAGAATTTCGGAAAGCCGGGAGGATGGTGTGGTGGGCTTATTCCCCGGCAGTCGCCGCAAGGAAGTCAGCCGCATCTTTCCGCTGATGTTGGAGACGGTGAAGGTGTTGCGGAAGAGGGCTAAGACGCCGATTCGATTCAGAGCCGCCGCCGCCAGCGAGCGGGTTCAGATCATGATGCTGGATTTACTGGCGCAGAGTGAGATTCCAGAGGGGGTGGTGGAAATCCAGCTCGGTGAGAGCCAGAGACTGATGCAGCAGGTCAGTCTGGGCGTGGTAGCCAGCGGGACCGCGACGCTCGAGGCGGCCTATTACGGATTGCCCTATTGTTTGGTTTATCGGGTGGCTTGGCCGACTTTCCTAATGGCGCGCCAGTTAATAAAGCTGCCTCATATCGGTTTGATCAATATTCTTGCAGGTCGGGAAGTAGTTCCTGAGTTCATTCAGAATGATGCCAACTCGTATGAACTCGCCGCCTGGCTTGGAAGGTATCTGGAAGATGAGCATTTGCGAGACAAGCTTCACAAAGAACTCCTGGAGGCGGCCTCTAAATTGGGAGAGACCGGAGTGCATCGGCGTGCGGCAGATGAAATTTCGAAATTGGTAACAAAATGAGTGAGACGGAAGAACCTAGCAAGGTCAGCGGAATAAAAATTACACTGGCGGTCATTCCAGCGCTTTTGATCGTCTCTATTATCATTGCGCTCTACCTCGGAGCGAATGAAGAGCAGGAGAAGCAGAAGCCGCGGGAGGGAGACGTCACGATTCCAGAGTTGGCCGACTTTTTGGAGAAGCTAAACCACCGGATTGTCGAGAGAAGCTTTGGATCGGCCGAGGGTGTTCGTGGCTTGAAGCAAACCTGGTCGATGATTCAGGGGACGCTGGAGCCTCCTAATCTGGGCTACGAAGTGTTCAAAAAAGTTGAGGATACTGCGGCTGGTAAACTTTGGCCGACCTTGTGGGTGAATGTTGGTGCTGCTGAGCCGAAGGGCATCAATGTCATAGCCGTGCCTTACGGAGTCAGTGGGACTCCGGTGGCTTTTTCGCTTGGGTTGGCGGAATATTATACGATGCAAAAATCTAGGAAGGGCATCAGGATTGCGTTTTACCCGCCCTTGTTGGAGGGCGATCCCAAGAGCTGGATCTGGGAAAGAATCGGGAAGGAAGAGGAAAGCTTGGAGAGTCTTCTTATTCTGGAAGGTGGCGGTTCTCCTCTCAATTGGGCCGATATAAAGGCTACTGAGAAGTCAGCAGATATTTTGGATCAACTCGTTTCCAAGAAAGGTTGGGCGGGGAACTTCAAAATTGCGGACGAGCGGGCAGGAGAGATTCATGTCGCTCTTGGGGAGCAGGGGAAAAGCCAAATTGTCAATCATGCTGAACGTCTCATCCGGATGATGTCGGTGATGAAAGCCTTGCTGGAGCAGACCGGGAAATAGAAAGGCGACTCTGTTACGGGAACAGAATCGCCTGAAGTGCTTAAATCTCTGCCGAAGTTAATCGACTGCGACTGCGGCTTCGTGTTCCTCTTCGGCTTTTTCGAGATCGTATTTCTCTTTAGCAATGACACGAATCAACTTGGGCAGCATGTCGTCCCAGTGACTGAGGATTTCCCGGGCTCTCGGTGAGCCGGTTTTCTCGTCGTGAGCCTCGATGAGTGCTTTCAGTTCCTCCTTGTCCTGAGAGCGGCGCACGCGACGAGCGACGACCATTTCGGGGTTCAAGCGGGACTGGAATTTCCCATCGATATCGTAAATGTAGGCAGTGCCTCCTGACATCCCCGCTCCGAAGTTTTTACCGGTCTTTCCGAGGATGACGGCGAGGCCGTTGGTCATGTATTCGCAACCGTGGTCGCCGACGCCTTCGCAGACGGCGGTTGATCCGGAGTTACGGACGCAGAATCGTTCTCCAGCCCGGCCGTTGACAAAGAGTTGTCCGCCGGTCGCTCCGTAGAGACAGGTGTTACCGACGATTGAGTTTTCCGCTGCGATAAAATTTTCGCACATTTCCGCAGGGGGGCGGACGGTGATCTCTCCGTTCGCCATGCCTTTTCCGACGTAGTCATTTCCTTCGCCGATCAGGGTCAGCTTGATTCCTCCGCAGAGGAAGGTGCCGAATGATTGTCCTGCTGATCCTTTAAAGGTTAGGTTGATAGTGTTGGCGGGAAGGTCGTGGTTTCCGTATATCTCGGCAACGCGGCCAGCGGTTCGGGTTCCGATATTCCGGTCGGTATTGACGACTTCGTATTCCTTTTCGAAAGGGTTGCGGTCCAGACATCCGGCAGTGGGATTCCCGGTCTCGGAGCCTCCGGTATGGGCGGCGAGATCCTGGAGAATTTGTAGATCAAGGGCGGGCTTGTGAATACCGTCATTCCGCTCACTGGTGCAAATTCGAACTGCATCGTCGTCCGCTTTGTCGGCAAGAACGGCCGATAGGTCGATGGTGTTGGCTTTTGGGTGATCGGGGACTTCGCGCTGCTCGAGATACTGTTGCGGACGTCCGATGAGGTCGTTCAGTGAACGAACTCCCAGAGTGGCCATGATTTCGCGGGCCTCTTCGGCCACGCCCATCATGAAATTGACGACGTGGTCAGGAGTTCCCTTGAACTTGGCACGCCATTTTGGATCGGTGGTCGCAACCCCGACAGGGCAGTTGTTCAGGTGGCACTTGCGAACATAGACGCAACCCATGGCGATCATCGCGATGGTTCCGAAATTCATTTGCTCGGCGCCGAGAATTGCGGCGATGACAACATCCCGTCCGGTGCGCAAGCCTCCATCGGTGCGCAGCGTGACAAGATTCCTTAAATTGTTCATCATGAGAACTTGATGAGCTTCGGAAATGCCGAGTTCCCAAGGGAGTCCGGCATGCTTCGTACTAGAGAGCGGGGAAGCTGCTGTTCCGCCGTCGTGACCGGAGATGAGGATGTTGTCGGCGCTGGCCTTGGCGACGCCTGCGGCGACGGTTCCCACTCCGGATTCGGAGACGAGCTTTACGGTGACTTTTGCTTTTGGATTCACTTCCTTGAGGTCGTGAATGAGCTGGGCCAAATCCTCGATCGAGTAAATGTCGTGGTGGGGTGGGGGTGAGATTAACTGCACGCCGGGTTGCGTATTCCGTAAGCGGGCGATGAGGGCGTTGACCTTGTGCCCGGGAAGTTGTCCCCCTTCGCCGGGCTTGGCACCCTGGGCCATTTTGATTTCGAGCTCGTCGGCATTCACCAGGTAGTGAGCCGAGACTCCAAAGCGACCGGAGGCGATTTGCTTGATGTAGGAACGAGCGTGATCGCCATTGGCGTAAGGTTGGAATCGACGTGGATCTTCGCCGCCTTCCCCTGAATCAGACTTGCCGCCGATGCGGTTCATCGCAATGGCCAAGGTTTCGTGTGCCTCGGGAGAGAGGGCACCCATGGACATGGCAGCAGTGGTAAAGCGCTTGACGATTTCTTCGGCAGGTTCCACTTCGTCGAGCGAAACACCGGAAGCGGGAACTTTGAAATCGAGGATGTCTTTGATTGTGATGGGATCGCTCGCGAGAGTGACTTTGACGTAGTCGTCGTAGTCCTCTTTCTTACCGTCACGGACAAAGGTGTGGAAATTCTTGATGACGTCGGTGGTGAGCGCGTGGGATTCGCCGGACTTCCGGTAACGGTTGTAACCAGGGTCGCCTAGATTGAGGGTTTTCCCTTCTTCAGGATCGACCTCGAAGGCTGCACGATGGCGAACGAGAGATTCTTCGGCAATCTCAGCGAAACCAACTCCACCGATACGGGAGTGTGCGCCGGTGAAGGCATAATCGACAACTTCCTTCCCCACTCCGAGTGCTTCGAAAATCTGTGCCCCTTGATAAGAGTTGAGAACAGAGATGCCCATCTTGGACATAATTTTAAGGAGGCCTTTTTCAAGAGCCTTGCGGTAATTCGACATCGCTTTCTCGGGAGTAACCTCACCGAGTTTGCCTTTGGTGTCGGTAGCAACAACCTGACGAACGGTGGCGAAGCCGAGGTATGGACAGACGGCAGTCGCGCCAAATCCGAAGAGGCAGGCGATCTGGTGGGTGTCGCGGGCTTCGCCGGTATCGACAACTACGGAGCAGCGAAGACGCTTGCGGCAGCGGTTTAGGTGATGGTGAATTGATCCGGTTGCGAGAAGCGATGGAATTGGAACGCGTTCGGCGGAAGTGGCGCGGTCGGAAATAATGAGAATCTCGGTGCCATTGTCTACCGCAGTTTCGGCTTCGGCGCAGATGCGATCCAGAGCTGTTTTGAGACCGGCTTCACCTTCGCTGGTAGGCCAAGTGGTATCGATGACGAGTGTCGAAAAGCCGTGTTCGGTCCGGTTAATCACAGTATCGAGTTCTTGTTCAAACAAGATAGCTGATCCCAGCTGAAGAATACGGGCGTGTTTGGCGGTCTCGGTGAGGAGGTTTTGTTCGGGCCCCAGACCGGCACCAAGGGACATCACGGCCCATTCCCTGATGGGGTCGATGGGAGGATTGGTTACCTGGGCAAAAAGTTGCTTGAAGTAAGTGAAGAGAAGACGTGGATAGCGGGAGAGCGGAGCCAGTGGGATGTCATCTCCCATGGAGAACACTGCTTCCTGCGCCCCCTTGATCATGGGAGGAAAGACCATATCAAGGTCCTCGGCGGTCACGCCATGAGTGACCTGCTGGCGGGAGAGCTCGACCGGTTCGAAATCGACTGAAGGAATATGTGCCTCGTGCGAGGTAAAGTCCTTAAGTTCGATGCGGTGTTCATCAATCCATTTGGCATAAGGCTTCTGCGCGGCAAGTTGCTCCTTGATCTCACGGTCATTGAAAAATTCTCCGCTTTCAGTATTGGCTGAGATCATTTGGCCGGGACCAAGACGCCCACGACGAATGACGCGTTCGCTGGGTAGGACAACGGCTCCGGATTCAGATCCGATGTAGAGGAGTCCATTGTCAGTGAGAGTGTAGCGAGACGGGCGCAGGCCGTTTCTGTCGAGTCCGGCGCACAGAGTGGTTCCGTCAGTGAAGACAAGCCCGGCAGGTCCATCCCAGGGTTCGGCGAAGGAGCGGATGTAGTTGTAAAACGCTCGGACGCTTTCCGAGATCTCCTGGTCGTGACGGAAAGCCGGAGGAACCAACATGCACATGGCGTGTTCCAGGCGGCGTCCGGAAAGGACGAGAAGCTCAAGAGCGTGATCGAGGGAAGCAGAGTCGGATTCTCCGTCGGAGAGGAGATCTTTGAGGAACTCGACATCGTCGCCCCAGATTTCTGATTCGAAAAACTCTTCACGGGACGCCATCCAGTTCCTGTTTCCGCGGACGGTATTGATTTCCCCATTGTGGCACATCATCCGGAATGGCTGACCGAGGGGCCAGGCAGGGAAGGTGTTTGTAGAGAAGCGCTGGTGATAAAGAGAGATGCCGGTTTGGAAGTCGGAATCTTGTAGGTCGCTGTAGAAAGCGCGCAGGGTCGCGGGCATGGCGAGTCCCTTATAGCTGATGAGACGGCTAGAAAGGGTGGGGATGTAAAAATTGGCCTGCTCCTTAAACTCACGCTCAACTTCCCGTCGGACGAGGAAAAGGAGACGCTCGAAGTGATCGGCATCGACGTCGGTAGGACGGCTGACGAGGAGATGAGTAATCAGGGGCTGGGTGTCGAAGGCCAGCTTGCCCAATTCATCCGGATTGACGGGGACCTCACGCCATCCAATGAGGGGGATATTGCGTCTGGTGAGAACAGATTCGGTGAAGGACTTAATCTGAGCCGCTCCGTCTTCAGGGAGGAAGTATACCCCCACTGCGAGATCGTCGGCAGATCCCGAGTAGCCAAACCCAGCCGCAGCCTTAGCAAAAATTGGCCGGGGAATTTGGCAAAGCACGCCGGAGCCGTCTCCGGTTTTCATATCAGCATCCACGGC
>NHEN01000164.1 GCA_002172625.1 Verrucomicrobiaceae bacterium TMED86
AACGCGGATGGCGGACTGATCGTTTCCCTGTGGAATGATTTTTCGGGGCCGGCCTGCTCCCTGCCCTTGCAGGATTCCCTGTTTCTCCAGAATACGGAGGGCGGCCCAAACGGCTTTACTGTCAACTCCCAGCTCGGCGGTCAGGGTGGGGCTGCCGGGCATCGTCCCGCTCCAGCGTCCCCGGACAATTTCCGACCGCAAGTGCTCGGCGACCTGTTCGGAGGGGCTCTGAAGGATGAAGTCGGACATTGACCAAGGCTATCCGATTTTGGAGAGGAGGCAAGGGGAGAGACTAACGAGAGGGCTGGACGATTAAGTTGGGGACAAACAGAACCGTTGGGTTGAAACAGCTTGGCGGTTAGCTTTTGGCGATTGTCTGCGGTCAGGCCGAATCCGGAAATCAGGGAGACGTCAGAAAAACGACCGCCGCCGATGCTGAGGAGGACGGGCTGGTTGCCTGCTTGGGTTCAACATCCTTTCGCGAGTCAAGGGTGGGAGTGAGCGGATACGAAATAAGCCTCCTCATCATACCTATCCGAAAGAGGACAGGGGCGCCTGCGGAATTGTTTCGAGATTTTCCAACGAAATCGGCAGTGTCCCGTCGCTGACATTCGTTTGTCGTCATTTCTTGATCGATGAGATCTAGGAACAACCCCCAAAAAATAGAAACAAACAAAGAAGATGAAACTCTTTACGAATTCAAAACTGTCCTTCTTCGCCGCCCTGGCCGGATTGACCGTGACGGCCAATGCCGCCTCGATCGGTGTGAATACAGGACCAAGTAGTAATGGCGACGGGAGCTCTCCTGAAAACACGCAAAACAACTTGGTATCGTCCACCGCCACGGCTGGTGTCGTCCCTCAAACGAACTGGAACAACCTGCTGCAAGGCAATTGGGGAAACCAGCAGGTCACAGACGACAGCGGAACCTTACTGGCGACGACGGTCTCGGTGCAAACGCAATGGGCCAACGGCAATGTTGTCCTCAGCGGCGGTGCTGAAACCAATGGCGATCGCCTCATGATGAACGGTGGCATGGACAATAATGGTGGAGCTCAAGGATGGACCATCACAGGCGTCCCATACTCCTCTTACGACGTGTATATCTACTACGATGGCGGCAGTAATGGAAATCGTGGTGGCTCGTATCAAGCCTGGGATTCGGACAACGGCGATGCCTTGCTTGCGGCACAGAGTGGTTACGATACCGCCACCTTTGATGGCACCTACATTCAGGCGATCGGTGACGGGACGGACGGTAACGGCCAAGGGCTGAATACAAACTATGTGGTTTTAAGCGGTTTAAGCGCTCCCAATATTAAGATCCGATCCATTGCCGACTCGCTCGGCGGCGGTGACAATGTGAAACGTGCTCCTATGAACGGATTTCAGATTGTCGAAGCTTCTGCAATTCCAGAGCCCTCTTCGGCTATCCTGGCCTTGTTGGGCCTGATTGGTTTTGTGAGTCGACGGAAACGTTAATTTAGGCAGAATCATTCGATTCAAAATAAGCCTCGTTGGTCCTAAAGGATCGACGAGGTTTTTTTGTCAGGATAAGATTTGTCACCCTCTCATCTCTCGCGGTATTCAATCGCTGGCTTCAAAAATTGTTTCCTGACAACTGTATGCGATTGTTTGTTTTTCCACTGCTCCTATTTTCAGGTCTCACGGCGTGCAAAGAAGGCGAGCCTGATCCTCCAAAAGTGGAAGAGACCGCAGCCGGAGTGGAGATTTCAATGGATCTGATCCATCACCAAACCTTTATCACCGATGATGAAGGTATCGAAGGAAGGCGTTTGGCGATCCAGCATTGCCAGCGGTGTCATCTGTTTGTCGAACCCGGAGCGCTCCCGAAATCAGTTTGGCGGGATTTTATTTTTCCACGGATGGGAGCGTTCATGGGGATGCATCACGCCGGAGTGAAACCGATCATTGACCTCGGAAGGCATCCTGCTGAAAAGCAAATGATCATCGATGCCGGAGTCTATCCTCCGGTTGCGGAGATGACCCGGGAGGCCTGGAATGTTCTGGTGGCCTATTACCTGGAGCGGGCGCCCGAAAAGCTGGATGAGCCAGCCGGTAAGGTGACGATTGAAGCTCCTTCCCCACTCTTTCGAGAGGCGGAGTTTGGGTATAAGCAGGGAAATCCAAATACGACCCTGATTCATATTGATGAGGGGAGTCAGCGTCTTTTCGTGGGAGACATGGTGTCGACCAAACTGTCCGTCTTAAATTCGGACTTAAGTCGTTCCCAGCATATTGAATTGGGGAGTCCGCCGGTGCATCTCCAGATCATNGATGATGATTTATGGCTGACGAATATTCGCTTCATCAACCCAAGTGATTTCCCGGGCGGTGAGTTGGTGGTTTTGGAGGAGAACGACGGATATTATGCGACCAGCGGGAAGAAGGTGCTCACCGGATTACAGAGACCAACCTTTGCTTCTTATGCTGATCTGAATCAGGACGGGCTGATCGATATTTTGGTCTCTGAAAGTGGAAATCAACTGGGTGCGTTCAGGTATTATCAGGCTGGAGAGAGTGGCTCGTATGAAAAGATCGAATTGATGAAGGAGCCCGGAAGCATGACGTCCCATGTTCACGATTTTAATAACGATGGCTTGCCTGATGTTGCCGTGGTGCATGGGCAGAACCGGGAAGGAGTNCACATTCACTACAACAGGGGCGAGGGGAATTTCACGAGCTCGTACGCCTTACCACTTCCTCCGCACTACGGAAGTTCCAACGTGGCCTTCTACGATTTCAATGGCGATGGTTTTCTNGATGTCNTGGCGACCAATGGTGACAATGGNGACTATCCNGCTGTTTTGAAGCCGCATCACGGAGTGCGGATCTATCTGAACGATGGGAAGAATGCTTTTGAAGAACATTACTTTTTTCCCCTGAATGGAGCCTTCAAGGCCTTGGCGGAAGATTTTGATTTGGATGGTGATCTGGATATTGCCGTGATCTCGATGTTTCCTGATTTTGAGGGGAGGCCTGAGGAGGGGTTTGTTTATCTGGAGAACAAGGGGGAGATGAAGTTCAAAGCCAGCACGGTCAACAGGGTGAAGGATGGCAGGTGGTTGTGTATGGATACCGGAGATCTGGATGGCGATGGCGACAAAGACATCGTCATTGGGTCTTTTNTTCGCGGGCCCAGTGCAGTTTCCCCTTCCAGAATGAAGGCTTGGGAGAGCGGGGAGCTTCCGGGATTGGTCTTGTGGAATCAGACCAAGTGAAGAACATCCCGCAGACTNAATTTTTTTGGAGATTTTAACAAGAAAACGAAACGACGAACTCGATGGCAAATAAGGGGAATTCAACAACGAGCCACGGTGGACGGGGCCGAATCGTGGCGCTCTTGATTGCGCTTGGGTTGGGCGTTTACGGAGTCAGCCAGTGGANCCNATCGGAGAGTTCGAGNNGGAAAAGCAATGATCNGGGTGACNNTGGATTGCCGGAAATTCCCACAGTAGATATCCCGGACGCCCGGATTCCAGTTAAGGAAGGGGCATCGTGGAAGGAGATTGATAATCCGTCCAAGGACGGTTGGGACACCGAGGTGTTTACCGGGNAGGCNATGAAGCAGTTGAAGGAGTTGGGCGGACTGCTGACGTCTTCCGATGAACTCGATGAAGCCTCCGTGGGAGAGTTGATTGTCCCGGGCTTTGAATGCGGGGCTTTGCGGCCCGACAATTTGGCCACGGTTCTCGACGATCAGCACTTGAGAGTGGATCGCTTATCATCGGAACCCGAAGGAGGGACATTTCAGGGAGCGGGAGGTCTTGTCGAGGCCATGCGCGCACTTACTGGACCTTTTGCGAAGGCAGATGATCTGAGTTTTGAAGTCAAAGTGTTTCGGGTTTCGGTGATGCCGGAGGGCGTTTCGACGCGACAGTATTTTTCCTTCTCCGGCCGGACTGACACGGGGTCGATGGAGCAGCATGCGACCTGGGATGTTGTTTGGACGCGGGGGGCAGCCGGTGAGCCTCCCCGAATGCGTTCACTTCGTGTGGTGGAATTTGAAGAGACCTCGTCACGCCAGGCCAATGGTGCGCTCTTTTCTGATTGCACGGAATCGGCCCTGGGAGGGAATAGCGGATATGCGGAGCAGTTTCTATTGGGAATGAATCATTGGTTCCAACGGACCCAAGATCGCAGTCCTCTGGAATTGTTTGGCAATCCCGGACTGGCGNTGGGTGATGTCAATGGNGATGGGCTTGATGATTTGTATGTCTGCCAGGAGTCAGGCTTGCCCAATCGCCTGTTTGTCCAAAACGCTGATGGGACTGCGACCGAGCAATCCGCGTCGTGGGGTGTTGACTGGTTGCAGTCGTCCCGCAGCGCGCTCCTGGTGGATCTCGATAACGATGCCGATCAGGATTTGGTGGTGGCGATTCACGGAGGAGTCGTAGTGGCTGAGAATGATGGGGCGGGGCGTTTTTATCTGAAGGAGGTTCTCACCTCGACTGTCGACACGATGTCTCTGAGTGCGGTGGATTACGATTTGGACGGGCGACTTGATCTGTTTGTTTGTGGTTACAATCAAAGCAGGGTGGCCGGGAGTGAAAGCAGTGGTTTGGGTGGCTCCAGTGCGGGCTTCGTCGTGCATGACGCGAACAATGGCGGGAACAACAGTTTGTTTCGCAATGAGATCTCCGAGGATGGATGGAAGTTCGTCGACGTGACTGCCGAGACTGGTTTGGGTGAGAGTAATAGTCGCTGGAGTCTCGCGGCGGCATGGGACGATTTCGACAATGATGGTGATCAGGATCTCTACGTTGCCAATGATTATGGGCGGGACTATTTCTATCGAAATGACCTGGGAGCGGAACGGAAGTTTGTCGATATTTCGGAAGATGCCCGGGTCGAAGATAGTGCCACCGGAATGTCGGTGACCTGGGGAGACTACGATCGCGATGGTTGGATGGACGCGTTGGTCAGTAACATGTGGTCATCGGCTGGAAATCGGATCGCGTTTCAGAGCAAATTTCTGAAGGAATCCACGGCGGAACATCGCAGCCGGATCCAGCGATTGGCACGGGGAAATACCTTGTTGAAGAATCAAGGCAATGGGGCGTTTTTAGATCAAAGTGATTTGGCCGGAATTGAAATGGGTCGCTGGGCCTGGGGGTCTCAATTTGTGGATTTCAATAACGATGGCTGGGAGGATCTGGTGGTTTCGAATGGTTACATCACGACGGATGATACGGGAGACTTGTGAAGTTTCTGGTGGCGACAGGTCGTGTCGCAAGGAAGAGCCGATGATCGGTCTGCAACCGGCAGTCAACTTGGGCGTGCAGGGCGTGAGTTGGGACGGATGATTGTGGAGGGCCGTTCTTTCAGTGGGAATGAGCGGAATTGTGTCTTTCTGAATACGGGGGAGGCTACGGCGGCGAAGGGGCGGTTTGCGAATGTTTCCGCAGTGAGTGGACTGGATTTCCCGGACGATGCCAGGGCCGTGGCTCTGGTCGATTGGGATCACGATGGCGACGAAGACCTATGGATTTCAAATCGTAATGCTCCGCGTCTTCGTCTCATGCGAAACGACAGCCCGAGAACAAATCACTTTCTGTCATTGCGCCTGGAGGGAGACGGGAAAACCACCAACCGTGATGCCATTGGAGCACGAGTTGAAGTAATCATTGCGAATACGGCGGCGGACCAGCCGAAATCAATCAAGACCCTCCGGGCGGGAGAAGGATTTCTCACGCAGTCCAGCAAGTGGCTTTCCTTCGGACTGGGCGGGGCCGAGGTGATCGAGAAGGTGATTGTCCGGTGGCCGGGCGGAAAGCTCGAGGAGTTTTCCGGGCTCGAAGTAGATCACCGTTATCACTTGGCTCAAGGGACAGGAAGACCGCGAGTGGTCCCGGCTGAAGATCGTAAGATGAAACTCATCCCGTCGATTCAGGAAAAAATGCCCTCCTCTCAGGTCGCGAGAATTCCATTGGTGGAATTGTTGCCGGCCCCAAAAACTCTCTTCACCGACTTCGAGGGCAAAGAGTATGAGTTGGAGTCAGAGGATGGACGTTTGTTGCTGGTGAACTTGTGGGCCAGTTGGTGTGCGCCTTGTCTTTCTGAACTGAGCGAGTTTGCGCAGCGCCATGGTGAGTTGCAGAAGAAGGGTATCGATGTTCTGGCTCTCTCGGTAGATAGTCTCGGGCAGGATCCTTCAACCAGGACCAACGCAAAGCTTCTGGCGGACAGCAGGAAGTTTCCATTTGAAATTGGTGAAGCGACGGAAGCTTTGGTGGCGTCGTTTCAATCTCTCCACAACACCCACATCTCCTTGCATGAGAAGCTGCCGTTGCCATCGAGCTTCCTCATCGACCGAAAAGGGCGGTTGTCGGTGATCTACAAAGGGGGAGTTTCAGTCGATACCCTGATTGAGGATGCCGATCACAGTGAGAGAGATCGCTCGGAGCGGATCGCGCAAGCGGCACCTATTCCCGGACAACTTGTGAGTCACTCGAAAGTGGAGCGGGCCGCCGTCAAATCGGCCGTCGAGCTTCAGGTGGAGTATGGGTTGGGTCTGCAGAATTCCGGTCGTCCGGAGCAAGCAGTGCCACTCTATTTGGAGGCGCTGAAGTTGGATCCCGAGAACTCCTCCGCGCACCATTATTTGGGTCTGGTTCGACATAACGAGGGCCGGGAGGCGGACGCGATCAAGCATTTGGGGGAGGCTGTTCGGATTAAGCCGGATTATGCTCTGGCGCATAACAGCTTTGGAATTGCCTTGCTGGGAAAAGGGGAGACGGAGCGAGCGGTAAAGCACTTCCGAAAGTCGCTGCAGTTGGAGCCTGGATACGCCGCGGCCCATAACAGTCTGGGCGTGACCTTTCACCGGCAAAAGAAATACGCCGATGCGCTCGAGAACTTCCATCAAGCGCTTGCCAGCGAACCCAACTGGACAGCTACGCATAAGAACCTCGGCTTGAGTCTCCAGGGCCTCGCCGGCGAAGTTCTTGGCCAACCATTTACGGTGCAAAACGGGCATCCCGATCATGCCACAATGCATGCCGCGATTGGGAATGGGTATCGCGATCAAGGTGCGATTCCGGAAGCGGCCCGGCACTATCAATGGGCCTTGAATCTCGGCCCAGACCTTCCTCCGGCTTTGAATAACCTGGCGTGGATTCGGGCGACGCATCCCGACGCGGAATTGCGCAATGGTGCCAAAGCGGTCGAGTTGGCGGAGCGCTGTTGCAAGCTGTCGAATTACCAAATCGGCCCGACCCTCGATACTCTGGCGGCGGCTTATGCCGAGGTGGGGCGGTTTGATGATGCCATTCGCTGGCAAAATAAAGCGATTGAGCTGGCTGGTGCAACGGATACCACCGAACTACGGAAACAACTGGAATCTTATCGGGCCGGTAAGCCTTTGCGGAAATAGTCGATTGGTAAAAAGAGAACGTGTGTTCACAGGGTGCTCCTTTGAATAACCTGTCCTCTTTAGGACAGGTTGGGTTTTTAGTGCAGCTTGACGAGTTGGAGAGGGGAAATTAAGGACAGGCCAACCGCAGAGTCACCTTTCAAGCGTTCTCCTCTTCAACATCGAAATCCAGCCAAAAGAAATCAATGATCCGTCTCACTAAAATTTCAAGTATCCTGGCCCTTGCCACCGCTATGGCCAGCATTTCAACCACGGCGATGGCCAGCTCGATCGGCGTGAATACCGGACCAAGTAATGCCGGCGACGGGAGCTCTCCTGAAGACGCGCAAAACAACGTGGTGCCACCCACCAGCACGGCTGGCATTGTTCCTCAAACGAACTGGAACAACGTGATGCAGGGTAATTGGGGAGCTCAACAGGTCACAGACGACAGCGGAACCTTGCTGGCGACGACTGTCTCGGTGCAGACTAGCTGGGCCAACGGCAATGTGATTCTCGACGGCACCCCCGCCGCCGCCGATGGCGATCGCCTCATGATGAATGGCGGCATGGACAATAATGGTGGACCTCAGGGATGGACGATCACGGAGATCCCATACGCCAACTACGAGGTGTATATCTACTTCGATGGCGGCAGTAATGGTAACCGTGGTGGCGTCTATCAAATTTTGGACACGGACAACGGAGAGAACGTCCTTGCCGCACAGTATGGTTACGATACCGCCACCTTCGATGGCACCTACAAACAGGCAACCGGTGACGGGACGGATGGGCAAGGCCAAGGGCTTGATTCAAACTATGTGATTCTCACTGATTTAACCGCTCCCAATATTAAGATTCAATCCATTGCCGACCAGCTCGGCGGCGGTGACAATGTGAAACGTGCTCCAATGAACGGTTTTCAGATTGTTGAAGTGGGAGGTCCCGGTCCGCCGACCATTACTGAGATTGACTACACGTCCGCCGATGGGTTGCTCACCCTGACCTGGAATTCCAAGCCCGGTGAGACTTATGCCATCAAATACTCGGAGGATATGATCAGCTGGGATAGTGACATCGATGATGGCTATCCCGCAGCGGAAGAGGGTGACACGACTACCGCGATCTTCAACTTGAATGACTTTGGGCTCGCGACCGATTCCCGTCTCTTTTTCCGCGTCGAAAAGTAGGGGTTCCGGCTTCTAGTTAAATTAATGCTCTAGGGGATTTCGCTTCGCTTGTCTCGCCTTGAGCGGACACAACGGCGGGAATTTATCCGCTGTGTTGATCTCGTGACGGGAGAAGCCATGGCGAAGTTGTGAGAGTTTTTTTCCTGCTTTCCGGAGAGAGTGGGGCCGATTACTTTTTAGGAACTTGTTCATGAAGTGCCTCATTACTTTTCTCTCTGCTGTTCTCACTCTGTCGGCTTGGTCTCAAGGTGGACTCGATGGAGCGACGGGCAATATCTACGGGGTCGATCCAACGACGAAGACCTTCGAGTTGCTGAAGGAAACGGAGTATGCCCCGAAATCGGATATAGGGCAGTCGCGCTTTGCGGTGCGTTGGTCCGATGATGTTCGCATTCTCAAAGTCGAGGAGCGCAAAAGCTTCGCTGGTCTCGAAGGCCCTGTGTTAACGGATTTTCACGGAATCGATGACGCCAATGCCAAAGCGATGTCCGAGGGGCGGCCATTCGTGGCGCGCGTGGCGGTAGTGCATCTTGGTGGAGGCAAGGCAAGCGGCCCGGAGGAAGGCCATCGCAAGATTGTCAGTCTATTTACTCCGGATGCCGGGGAGGCTCCCAAGAGTGGATTGATCGACCTGAATGGAAAGCCGGTGAAAGTGAACTTGCGCCAGCGACATGCCCGGATCTATGTGCATGAACCCTTGACCCGGGCTGACCTGGAGAAGGGGTTTTGGAAGGTGACGATCCAAGGTGAGCAAGAAGAGGGAGGGTTTGTGGTTCATGAAATGGAAGTGAGATCGCTTGAGGATCCCCGCAAGACGGATGATCCCAAACTTCCCCGGGTGCTGGTGGTGGGTGATTCGATCAGCATGAATTATCACGAAGCAGCGAAAGCCGCTTTGAAGGGGGCAGCCAATTATCATCGCAACGAGGGGAATAGTTTTTCAACGGTGCAAGGAGTCCGAAATATGGATCTTTGGCTGGGGAACTACCATGAAAAGGGACTGGGCTGGGACGTGATTCAGTTTAACCACGGCTTGCATGATTTGAAACAAAGCTACGACAAGGTGACTGATACCTTTGGTGATTATGCGGTGCCATTGGAGGCCTACAAAGAGAACCTTGAGAAGGAGATCGCGATCTTGAAGAAGACAGGTGCGAAGTTGATCTGGTGTTCGACCACGCCGATTCCACAGAGTAACAAAGGCAGGTATGCTCGTCGCAAGGGAGCGGCAAAGGAGTTTAATGATGCGGCCTTGGAAGTCATGAAGAGGCATCCTGAGATCATCATCAATGACCTGTATGGAGTAGTGGAGGGCTCCGCTCTCTTTGATTCATGGCGCAAGGGGAACGATGTCCATTTCTACAAAGAAGAGGAACAAAAACTTCTGGGTGACTCAGTCGCTGCGTCAGTGCGCAAAGCCCTTGCTGCGGAATCAACACAGGATGCATCTGCTCCCAATGTCCTCATGATTTGCATCGATGACCTCAACGATTGGACCGGATTCCTTGGAGGGCATCCCGGGGCGCTGACTCCTCATATGGATGCGCTGGCGAAACGGGGGCGAAATTTCGCCAATGCCCATTGTGCCATTCCGGTTTGTTCCTGCTCGCGAGTGAGCGTGATGTCGGGCGTGGCGGCGACGACGCACGGGAGTTACGAGATCGGACCGTCTTACCAGCAGTTGCCTGCCTTAAAAGACCTCCCCACGATTCAGCGCTACTTCAAGGATCACGGGTATCTGACCCTGGCCGGGGGAAAGGTTTTGCATCAGGACTTCAGTGGACGTCTGGCTGGCGCGGTCGATCGGTCCCTTGGGCGCAAGAGGAGTCCCAGAACCAAGAAGCCAATGAGTCGGCCCGCTGACTGGAGTGCGGCCTGGGATTGGGGTGCCTATCCGGAGAAGGATGCCGAAATGGCCGACGTCCAACTGGCCGAGAATGCGGCCAAAGCGCTCCAGGAGGAATTTGAGAAACCCTTCTTCATGTCGGTTGGGTTTTTCCGGCCCCACGTTCCTCTCTTCGTTCCTCCCAGGTGGTTTGAGCTTTACGATGCAAAAACCTTGAAGCTTCCGAAGAATCCCATCTCGGATCTCGACGATCTGCCGAAAAACTTTCTTGGGATCAACGACTACGCGCTTGCCCCGACTCATGTCGAAGTGGTTGAGCACGGAAAGCAGCGGAGCCTGACCCACGCCTATCTCGCATCCGTGAGTTTTGTCGATCATTGTGTCGGCACCGTTTTGGAAGCGTTGAAATCCAGTCCTCATGCCGATAACACTTTGATTGTTTTGTGGAGTGATCATGGATTCCACTTGGGTGAAAAACAGCATTGGGCCAAGCGCACGCTTTGGGAGGAATCAACAAGAGTTCCCCTGCTTTTTGCGGGGCCTGGAATTAAGCCCGGCGAAGCCTGCCGGGAGCCCGCCAGCTTGCTTGATATTTATCCGACGCTGGTCCAGCTTTGCGGCTTGCCTGCGAATTCCCATCTCGAAGGGGTTTCTCTTTTACCCCAGCTCGATGATGCGGCAGCAGCCCGTAAAATTCCCGCGATCACGTCTTCCTACTTTGGGAATCATTCAATCCGCTCCCGGGATTGGCGGTTGATCTCCTATGAAGATGGCGCGAAGGAACTCTACGATCATCGAACCGATCCGGATGAGTTCCACAATCTCGCAAATGATCCCGCCCACCGGGATACTCTGCGTGGTCTCTCCAAATGGTTGCCGAAGAAAGCGGCTCCCGAGTTCAAGACCAAGTCCGAGAGATCCCGTGTTCGCAAGAAATGAGTGAGGCCGCAGCGGTTCTTTAGGAAGGCATCGCGGTCCACGCAACTCGATGGAAGGTTGTCCTAATCCTCAAGACTACTCTCGATCTTGTTCTTCGCGTTCGACGGATTCATCGACGGCGCGGTTAAACTCATCGCGGAAAACGGCATCGGCATCGGCTGCCGATGAGCCCGACCTAAGATAAGGTCGCGGCCGTGGCATGAATTCGCCTCCTTCCCAGCGTAGGTTAGCAAATTTGGGAATTTGTCCCTTCCAAGGTTTCTTCACAGTTTTTGGGCGCAGTTTTTGGCCAGGGGTGAGAATGAGGCTAGTTGCAAAATCATAGCTGGATAATGCCTCGTCAGCTTCCGACTTGAACTGGTTCATCGCCAGGGTAACGGATTGTGTGCCTGCCGTTTCTAATTTCACCAGGGCGACATATTGAGTGGGCTTGCGACCGGTGTAGCCACGCCAGCGGTCGGTATCAATGACCACGGCCAAGGTTTCGCCGGGTTCGGTGGTGGTGATTTCTAAGGCGAGCTTGGCGTCTTTTGGGCCGACAAAGGCGGGGTCGTTGATTTTGTGAGTTTCGAAGTTCCAGTGCTCCCGGTTGTTTTCTGCAACTCGTGCCCAGTCCCGCCATCCATGAGCAAAATCGTCGATGAGGCGCAGGCGTATTACCGTCGCTTTCACCCCGGCTTTTTGAAGTTGGTGGGGATAGGCCTTGCGGTATTCACTCGTGATTGTCAGTAGCGAATTATCGGAGTAGCCCGGGGGCATTTTTATTTTTTCACCGGTTTCGTAAATGACGTTGGCAAATGCGAACAAAGGCTCGCCGGTGTTCATGACCGGACAGGGTGCCGAAAAGGTGTTGCCGTCGCGTTCGACTTCCGCCGAGCGCCAAAAGCGGGCGCGCGGGTCGCGGTCATAACCGTAGTAGATTTCCACCCGTTCAAGTTTGTGGGGGCCGGAAAGATCAGGTCGCACCGTGAAGACCGGGATGCCGTCGGGGGCATTCAAATCCAAAGTGGCCTTGGCGGTGGCGGGGAAGGCGAATGATTTTTTCAGATGCGTATCAAACCAGCGAATCCGCGCCATCATGTTGTCGGCGGTGAAGCGATGATTCATGTGCGGAGTGAAGGAAGTGCGGCTCTGCGTGACCTCCGGTATGGAGTTGAAGCCACGAAGGACAAACTCCATCGGTGAATTGAAGTCGTTGGTTGCGCCAAGAAACATCACCGGGCAGCGAACCAGTGGCCAATAGTGTTGGCAGGCGAGCGTTTTTAGGTAGAGATCGCGCTCAGGGCCGGCTGCCATCCGTCGGGCCGAGTTGGGAATGCCGGCAATGTCAGTGTAGAGAAATCCGCTGCCGCCGACCGATGGGGAAGCGGCTTTGATGCGGGGATCGATTGCCGTAAGCACGGTGAGGCGTCCGCCCATGCTGTGGCCCTGAAGTCCAATGCGGTCGCCGTCGCATTCTGCTTGCTGCTCCAGAAAAGTGATCGCGCGTCGTGTCGCTGCTGCGTAGAGAATCCACGAGCTATTCCATGGGTGGGCTTTTCTGTGGATCGTCCCTTCACTCGCCTCGACCCCGTTGTGATGTTTTGGATCGAGAAATCCCGCGGGAATTCCTTGCCAGTCGGTGTTGGGATCATCCGCCTGATCAATGACTTTCTCGCCCCAGTTTACCGCGATCGCGGCGTAGCCACGGGCCGCGTAGAACTGCACTGATTGTTTGCGGGCGAATTGTCCGCCACCGTGAACCTGAATAATCCCGGGCAAGGCTTTCGCTTTTTCTGGAAAGGCATAGAAGGCCGCGACCTTGGTCTTCTTTCCGGCGAAGGTTCCCACGACATAGCGAATGTAGCGGGTGATGATTCCTCCGTCAGATTCCTCGCGTACCACTTCGACCTCAAGAGGTTCGGCGTGCGGATCGTAGTCCGCCCAGGTCCCAGTGACGGTGCGGGGGATGTCCTGCGCGAAGCCCTCCTGAGAGGCCTGGCAGAAGAAAAAAGTGAGTAGAGCAATGGTCGTTCTCATCGGCAACTTAGCGTGCTGTCGGAAATTCATTTGTTCAAAAAGAGATCACTCCGAACGACAAGATGCACGAGATCGCGGAGACGGTTCCCGTTTTTCTCCATCTCCGAAACGATGCGGTTAACTTCACCGCGATCACCAACTTCAAGCAAGCGACCGGTGGCGTAGGTGAGCATTTTTTCGGTGAGGCAGTGGACCACTTGTGGTTCGCGCTCGAGGAGCATTGCTTTGTATTCAGTGAGATTCTGAACTTCGCGACCATTCGGGAGAACAGAGGAGGAATCGACAGGGAGAGTCTTTTTGGCCTTCTTATCGAGCTTGGGGTAATCATCGCGCCAGCGGCCGATCGGGTCGAAATTTTCCAGCGGAAATCCCATCGGGTCGATTTTTTGATGACAACTTCGGCACGCTTCCTGGTTCCGGTGGGCGGCGAGTTGGTCTTTGAGTGTCGTGGTTCCGCGCAAGTCGGGTGAGAGCGGTTCGACGTCGGGCGGCGGCGGTGGTGGTGGAGTGCCGAGGATGTTTTCGAGAACATAGACGCCCCGATTGATGGGGGAGGTTTCCACGCCGTTGGAAGTGACGGTCATGATGGCGGGCAGAGTGAGTAGTCCTCCGCGCCGTGGGTCATCCAGTTTCACCTTACGCAGATTTTCTCCGGGGCTCTTCTGTTTGTAGATTAATTCCCCGAGGAGTTGGTTCATGAATGTGTAGTCGGAATCGATGAAGTCACGGATTGGTCCATTGCGCTCGAGGAGGTCTCCAAAGTAGGCGTCGACCTGCGGAATGAGAAAATCCTTCACGCGGAAGTAGTGGCCGTAGGGTCCCCTCTTATCCGGCTCCATGCGACCGAGTTCGTGGAGCTTCAACCAACGTTCGGGGAAGTGGCGGACAAAGGCCGCCGCCTTGGGGTCCTTGAGCATGCGCTCGACGTGGCGATTCAATTCCGCCGGAGCGGAGAGCTTTCCTGCGCGTGCGAGGTTGAGCAAGGCCTCGTCGGGCATCGATGACCAAAGGAAATAACTCAAACGTGAAGCGAGTGCGAAGTCGTCGAGCTTTCCGGATTTCTGCCGAAGATAGACAAAGTCGGGCGAGCAGAGGAGCGCGGTGTAGGCACCTTTCATCGCTTCCTGTCGTGAGCTTCCTTCGGATTCAAGTTTTTCTGTGAGCTCAATGAAGGGTTTGATCTCCGAAGGATCGACCGGACGACGGTAGGCTCGCTCGGCAAAGGCGTGGAAGAGCTTCGGGAGATTTGCCTCTTCAATGGAGCCCTTCCCATAGAGGGCGGTGTGACTCCTGGGTGGCCAGTCTTCGGGGACAGGTTCGATTCGGTATTTGTGCACTCGCAAGGTAGGTCCGAGGTATCCTTTTTTGAAAAGGATCTCAGCGACGTCTTTCTTGAAGCCCTTTTTCTTTCGGTCGATTTTTTTGTAATCCTCGGGATACCACTGATCGAGGAGGATATGGAAGGCGTTGTGTTGAATCCAGGGGCCATTTTCCCAACCAATCCACGTGCTCCAGGGATCATCAATCCAAGTCTCAAAAGAGAAGGTTCGCTTCTTTCCATCCGGAGGCAAAGTCCAATGGGCGATGCGATGCTTCTGCTCTCCACGGAGGTGTTCGTGTCGTTCGAGATAGAGACCAACTTCGAAGGGAGCATCGAGGCTTTCGCGGCCGTGGTGGATGAGTCGGCCCTCGTTCACGGTCCAGTTTCCCCATTTGTCCCCTTTCGGATTATGGGCTGAGATCTCGACCGTGACGCGGTAGTTGTTGGGACGACGAATTCCTTTATGGTATTTGTCCGGCCCAATCCGGTTGTAGCGATCCCAGCGCTGGAAAACCTCATCGTAAGGATCTCCATTGTCGCGTTGATGTTTGTCGAGGCTGTCGCCGTGCAGAGTCTTGGTGCAAATGGGTGCGGTGAAGGTTTCTGCTTCGAAGGGCTTTTGGGGCTCGTTGTTCGTGGCCATTTCAATCGATTCCTCCGCAGCCGAGATGAGCATCTTGAGGAGGAAGTCTGACATCACCAAAGTGTCGCCGATGTTGTCAAAGCCTTCGGCTTCTTCGTCGTCCTGAAAACTTCGTGTGGGCTCGATGGTTTTTTGTGCCGTGATACCGTTGCCATTGAAATCGTAGAGTCCGGACACGACGGTGGGATCGAAATCCGGGTGATTGAGATAAAACAAATCACGGAGGGTGTTGCGCAATTCGAATTTGTTGAGCCTCCGAATGACGGCCTGCCCGCCGGTGCTTTTCTGAGAGGCGTAGGCTTTTTGGAGCGCGGGAGTGAGAGTGGCGATGACTTTAGCGCTCTCTTCCCGGGACGGCTGCTCCTTCTTCTTTGGGGGCATTTCGCCGAGGTTGAGTTGATCCAAAATTCCCTGCCAAAGTTCCAGCGTTGGCAGGTCGGAGAGATCATTCTTCAAAAGGTCGAAGCGATAGTCGCCCTTTTGTTTATCCGGGCCGTGGCACTCGATGCAGTGTTTCTTCAGGAAGGGGCCGAGAGTATTTAACGAGGGATCGGCTTCGCCAAAAGCGAGCAGACTTGTGAGAAACCAAACTGGGAATAATCGTTTCATTTTTTCACTTGGTTAGTTGGAGAAAAATCGAGGGCCCGCAGGAAGATGCGCTCGGGTGTTTGGGCGAGAATTTTNCCNTCACGNTCNGACTCCTTGCGGGCNTTNTGCCAAGNGGGATCGGAAGCNAAGGCCTTCCANTTGGCGNCGGCTTGCTTCCGGTCGGCGTGATGAATGAGATAGATNANNGTGTTTNNNGAGTCGGGNGTNTCGAANGGTNTCCAGTAGCCGAAATTCTTCATGCCATGCTTGGCGAAGAGCTTGGCGGTATGGTTNTTAAAACGTTNGTTGAGNGCGTCGAGCTTGCCNGGNTNNGTNACGTANGTTCGAAGTTCGAAAACGCCTCCCTTCTGGTCGATGGNATTGCGGACCTGCGCCGAATAGTCCGTNTCGTTCATGAAGATGCTCGTGGGTTTTTCGGAAAGAAGTCCCTGAAATTGTGGTTCGTCGAGAACTNTGTCCCATTCNCCATCGTTGTTNAAGTGAATCCAGTTTTGATAAGCCGTATAGCGCGAAGGGTGCTTGAGAATGTAGATCAGACGACGNCGTTTTTTGGCCGGGCCTTCGGTGGGNACCCAGTATCCGATGGATTTGAGGCCACGTTTCTTGAAGATACGGTCGGTGTGCTCGCGGAAGCGTTTTTCCAAATGATGGAGTCGATCTTCATTGGCGGCGTAGATGCGGAGCTCGTAAATTGGTCCCTCCAGTAAGCGGGGCGNGGGCTTTGGTTTTGGTTTGGGCGGGAGAGCATCGAGGGCTTTCNTTGATCCGAGAACGACNGACTCGGGAGCGCGGAAAACCCAGGCCATGTTGTCGGAGTTTTTGAAGCTGGAATCATGTCCTGCGATATAGATGTCCTTGTCGCCGAATGGTGACTCGCAAAAAGTGCGGGGAGAAATGAGGAGTTGCTTGCCGGGTTTGTAGCGGTTGTTGACTTCAAGAACCTGATAGCTCTGATCGGCNNNTCNCACNGCATAGAGCGCGCCGGCATAGAGCGCGCTNCCTTTCCAGCGAAGATGATTTTTNGANCCGCGAATGTTCCCCTGGAANCCGATGATATGAACGGNNNCTCCNGTGGCNGGATCNNTGAAGGGGTAAACCATGTTGTGCGCGCCNAGNGTGTAGGTGACTTCGACATCGAGGTAGTCCTNCATCAGNTCAATGATGCGGNCTTCATCGTGCAAGGTGTAGCCGCCNTTGCCGTCGGGATCGAGTCGCTTGACCGCGCTGGCTGATCGCTCGCCGGGAGCCCAGATGAAGAGAAGCGAGTCACCTTTACCATTCGGATTATCGACGCGAGTCAGCCCGCGAATGCCGCCGACGTCGGTATCGGTGTCTTCGAAGAGTTCGAAGATCTCGCGGTAGGTAGGTCTTTCACCATCGATGCGTTGATAGATCGAATCGCCTTCGGAAAAAAANAAAGANCCGTTGGCTTTCGTGATGCCGAGAGGGCGGGTGCGAAAACTTCCGTCGGTGAGGAAGGGATACTCCAGATTGCGATCCCAGCGAATGCGGCCGGGAGCGGCGGGNTCATAGACACCCGAGATGATGCCGGGATTTCCGAGCGACATGAAGATGCGTTCCACTCCGGTGACTTTATCGCGATAGACCTCCATATCGCGCGGCACCCAGCGAACTCCGCCGGCACTCGAGCCATGGCGGACCAAGGTGTGCGTCCATTTGTCCGTAGANTCATCGCGGACCCATGCCGAGACCGCGCCGCCGCGTTCGAAATTCGCACCCGCAGCCATCACCAGGAGAGACTCCGGCTTGGCGAGCGGCTGGCCTTTGGCGTCNCGCGTGAAGGTGACTGACTTAAGAATGTTGCCCTTCATGTATTCCAGGCCGAGGTCGTCGTTGGACTTTCCCATCTTGAGGTCGACCTGCCATTGCGCATCGGATGAATCGAGGCGCAAGACTTGCGCGGACTGGCGTTGGCCNTCGGGAGGAATTACCCAATGGGAATCCACCCAGTAGCCATTGGAGGCGTAGAGCTTTCCCTTGTGCGAGGCGAGGTGCATCATCTCGGATCCGCCGGCCCAAGCGCCATTGGCATCGGTGTATCCTGCGTCGTAACTTTGCACCCAGCGCTCTGCGCCCTTGGTTTGAACAAGCCCGGCTGCGATCAGGAGAATGGNATGAAAGGTTTTCCTCATCACGCCCACTCGAGTCCCGTCAGGGTTCCCGTGCTCGTTCCGAATTGATCAACTTTNAGCCCGAAATTTTGCAGCATGGAGAGGAGGAGGTTGCAGGCTTTCACGCGTTCGAATTTGCCTTCGGGAAGAACGACGTGCTCGCCCAGCTTGAATCCGCCGCCGGCGAGGACGAGGGGCATGTTTTTGCAGGAATGCGTTCCCGTCGCCATACCGCAGCCGTAGAGGATCATGGTGTGATCGAAAAGCGTGCCGCCGTTGAGAGTGTCTTCTTTTCCTTTGAGCAGGTCGATGAGGTAAGCCATCTGCGCGATCTGATTTCCTTCGATTAATTTGAGGGCTTCGGTTTTCTCGGNNAGTTCGCCGTGATGGGAAAATCCATGGTAGCCGCCATTCANGCCGAAGTCGCCATTTGCGAATCCACTCGCGAGAGTCATGATACGGGTGGAGTCGGTTTCGATGGCCAGTGCCATGAGCTCCATCATGATTTTCATCTCGTCGGCGGTCTGTCGGGCCGGCCGGGGTTCTTCCATTTCGGTCGTTGGCTTCGGCTGATCAAGCCACGGTCGCTGCAGGTCGATTTTCTNTTCGAGGCTGCGCACGGAGTCGAGATACTCGGTGAACTTATCCTGATCCTGCTTGCTGAGCTCTTTCTTCACGTCCTTGGCTCTTCCGAGAACGGTGTCGAGAATNCTGCCGTGTCGTTGCAGGCGNAGCTCTTCTTGTTTCTTGGCTTCGGCTGAGTCTTCGAGGAAGAGCTTGCGATACATCGCGGTGACATCGATGGAAGGAACCTGNACGCCGGTGCGGGTGAAACTCGTTTGGTTGTTCTCCTTCACCTTGAGCGTCATCGAGGAATAACGCGTGGCCGCTCCGACAAACTCGGCGGCCTTTTGGTCCATGCTGATGTTGCCTTCGCGGAAGCTGGACGACATGTCGGGGCGGATGCCGTTGAGGAAAGTCGGGACGCAGGCATGTCCGCCGGTGAGGCCATGATCGAGATTAGAAAAGACGGTGAAATCCTCGCGATGTTTTTCGAGCGGCTTGAGAGTGTGCGACATCTCGTAATCGCGNCCGCCTTGGGTGGGGAAAAAGGCCTTCTGGTAAACGCCGTAGTTATTGGAAAGGCAGATCATGCGCTTCACCGGTTTTTTTGAGGCTTTCGCGGGCTGAGCGAATGACTCCAGAGAGGGGAGGGCGATGGCAATTCCTCCGGCGCGGAGGAAGTTCCTTCGGGTAAAAGAAGTTTTCATGGGATTCTCGGGGATCATACAACCGAGGAAGTCCATCCGGCGAGGCGATTTTTTGTGTCATGTTAGTGACTGTGGATCAACGCGGCTTGCTTCGAACGTGCTTATCTGGCAACTAAGGACCGTGAATGGATTGCATCAAACAGTTGAAGGGTGGATAGGCCGCGGCGCGGGGAGTGGCGCCAATTGGGTCTCGGCGTTGGCGGATGTCTTGATTCTGTTGGGAGTGGTGCTGGCTGCGATCGGGATCTATTTCATCGCCTGGCGACTGGTGGTGCGTTTGCTTCGGGCACTTGTTAAGCGAAGTGATAATACCTGGGACGACGAACTGGTTAAAAGTCGTGTTCTCCAGTGGATCGCTCAATTGGTTCCGGGAATGTTGATATGGTCCGGAGGGCAGGCTGCGCTTCGTAATCCTGCGGCGTCCGAAGTCGTCAGAATTCTCGCTGAGATCTATATCATCGTGGTGGCGTTCCTCGCCTTGAGTTCGGTTCTCAATGTGTGCGAGCGTATCTATCGACGTTTTCCGGTATCTCGGGAAATCCCTATCAAGGGTTTTCTTCAGGTCATTAAGATTTTGATTTTTGTGGCGGCGGCGATCTTTGTGGTGGCCTCGGTGATTGGTAAATCACCGGTGCTGATCTTCAGCGGGCTTGGCGCTTTGACGGCAGTGTTGATGTTGATTTTTAAGGACGCTATTCTTGGACTTGTCGCAGGCGTGCAGCTTTCCGCGAATCGAATGGTCGCGAGGGGGGACTGGATTGAGATGCCGAAATTCGGAGCAGACGGCGACGTGATCGATGTCGCGTTAACGACGGTCAAAGTACAGAACTTTGACAAAACCATTACCACTATTCCGACTCATGCCTTAATCAGCGACAGCTTCCGTAATTGGCGGGGGATGAGTAAGTCGGGAGTGCGGCGAATCAAGAGAAACCTTCTTCTCGACATGAACTCGGTAAGCTTGCTCGACGAAAACTCCATCGAACGATTTCGTAAGATTCGGCTGTTGCGGGACTATCTTGATCGCAAGGTGAAAGAGCTGGATGAATGGAACGGGCAGTTTCCAGGCGAGGAAAGCGTGGAACCGGTGAATGCACGGGCTCTGACCAATCTGGGCACGTTCCGCGCCTACATTGCCGAGTATCTCAAGAGCCATCCAAAGATTTCCAAGGACCAAACCCTACTCGTGCGGCAATTGCAACCGACAGAGAAAGGGTTGCCGATTGAGATTTACATTTTCACCAATGACAATCGATGGATTGAGTATGAAGGAATTCAGAGTGACATTTTTGATCACCTTTTGGCCGTGCTACCGGAGTTCGGACTGAATGTTTTCCAGTCGCCAACGGGGACTGATTTTAAGAACCTCCATGAGTTGTAGAGGCATTGATTTGTTTCCGGGGTTTTCGCGGGATTGGGGGCCTTAGTAGAGGGGATTCTCATCCGGGATGAGCGCTGGCCTGAGAGGTCAGGCGAATCCCTTAAGTGATCAGTAATAAGGTCTTGAAAGGAGGGCTTGCGTGGTCGGGTATCATCTCAATCCCAAATAGTTCATGAAATTACGCCTTCTCTCACTTCTTTGTTTTGCCTCTGCCACGATTTCTTCGCTGGCAGCCGATCGCCCGAATATCGTGTTCATTTTCACCGATGATCACTGCGAGCAGGCTCTCAGCGCCTACGATCCGTCGCGTATGACGACTCCAAACATGGATCGTCTTGCGAAGGAGGGGATGCTTTTCAACCGTTGTTATGTCACCAATGCGATCTGCGGTCCCAGCCGGGCGGTGATTTTGACCGGGAAATATAGCCATCTGAATGGTTTCATGACGAATGGAAACTCCTTTAACGGAGACCAACAAACCTTTCCGAAGCTCCTGCAGAAGGTCGGTTATCAGACAGCGGTTCTCGGGAAGTGGCATCTGAAGACCACTCCACAGGGCTTCGATCATTTCCAAATTCTTCCGGGGCAGGGGGCTTACTACAATCCTGCGATGCGGGTGATGGGGAAGGATGGAAAAGAGGTCCCCACCAAGGTCACGGGATACACCACCGATATCATCACGGATCTGACTTTGGATTGGCTGAAGGAAAAGCGGGATGACTCAAAGCCCTTCATGGTGATGTGCCAGCACAAGGCCCCGCACCGGAATTGGCAGCCGGGGCCGGATTATTTGACCTGGCTGGATGACAAGAAAATCCCGGAACCGGAGACTCTCTACGATGACTACAAGGGTCGGACTTCGGCCGCGAGTGGACAGACGATGGAGATCAAGCGTCATCTTAACTCGAACGATCTTAAGTTGAACAAGCCGCGCGGACTCAATCCCGAGCAATTGGAGAAATGGAATGCGGCCTATGGTCCAAAGAACGAGGCCTTTGAAAAAGCGAAAGCCACGATGAGTGAAAAGGAAATCATTCAGTGGAAATACCAACGCTACGTGAAGGATTATCTTCGTTGTGTGAAGTCAGTGGACGATGGCATTGGAAGAATCCTCGACTATCTCGATGAAAGTGGCCTCGCGAAGAATACCATTGTGATCTATTCCTCGGACCAGGGTTGGTATCTCGGAGAGCACGGTTGGTATGACAAGCGCTGGATGTATGAGGAGTCTCTGAGAACACCTCTCCTTGTGCGCTGGCCGGGAACAGTCAAAGCGGGTTCCCGTAATGAAGACATCGTTTCGAATCTCGATTTTGCCGAGACCTTCCTCGATGTTGCCGGAGTGAAGGTCCCCTCCGACATGCAAGGGCGTAGCATTGTGCCATTGTTAAAGGGCGGGGCTCCCAAGGATTGGCGAAAGTCATTCTATTATCACTACTACGAGTTTCCCGGAGCACACAGCGTGGCGCGCCATTACGGGGTGACGAACGGACATCACAAGTTGATTCACTTTTACCAAAAGGAGGAGTGGGAGCTCTTTGATTTGAAAAAAGATCCCAACGAGATGAAAAGTGTTCACGGTGATCCGAACTACGCGGCCGTTCAGAAGGAAATGGAGACCGAACTCGCTCGTTTGCGGAAGGAATTCAAAGTTCCCGAGGTTGACCCGTCGAAACCGAAGCGCCAAAAGAAGCCGAAAGGCGGGAAGAAGAATTAGAGGGCGCGCCTTGAGTTGGCCGCTCTCACGAGGGAAACCAAGGGCGGACGTCTCATGAGAGGTAAGAGCTTGGGTCTCTATTGATTGGCCGTCGAAGGGCTCGGGCTAGAGGCATACTCTGCCCGGTTGGCTGAGAATGGAGAGTTGCCCGGAGGGGAGTTGTCTAATGGCTCCTTCTTTGATGAGGATGGTGACAGCATCGAGGCTTTCTACGACCGAGGCGCCGGTCAGTTTCGAGATTTCGTCCGGTGTGGGAAACCGATCTCCGTTGCGAAAATGTCCGGTGCGGACTGCCTCATTGGCAAAGGCTACAAGCTCTGAAGAGGAGTGACTTTTTCGTGTCTCTACTTGTTGAAACATCGAGCATCGGGTGATGAAGCTGCGGATTCCCGGAAGGCGAAAATTGGTAGCGGTAAACGGGTTCATGGATTAGGTGGCGACTGGGCTTCAGGGGGGTATTCGCCTCACCTCATCATCTGGATTCAAAAAATTTGATCGTTTTTTGATCCCGCGTGGATTGAGCCAAATTCTCCAGAAATGGGCGTAAAAATATTGAACTCCGGGAGAATTTTTTCGTAGCCGGGCTCAGGAGGCTTTGGCCAGTGCGACCACAACTTCCTGCTTGGAAACGACAACCCCGCCGGGCTGCTCCAAGGTGATCACAAATGCCTTGGGGTCGGTAATCACGAGCGGGTTACGAATCGGAATGATGGTGGTGCCATCGCCTGACGGAATATCAAAGACTCCGCCGTCCACTGGTTTTTCATCGCGGGTAGGATCGACAATCCAAAGTTGATACTGATTGGTGCCGGGGTTATTTGCGGGAAGATTGGTGAGGCTCATGTATCCCTCCTGAAGTTCGTCACTCCAGACTACCGTTCCGGACATTTCTCCATAGCTCTCGAGCCCTCCGAAGTCTGATTTAACTAAATCGCTAGCCTTGGAAATTAAGGTGTCACGACTCTCTTCAGCCGAGGGCTTTTCGACCTCGGCTGTTGTTACTCCTTTGGGTTCCTGAGGCCCCTTGTCGATGAGTGATTGGGCGACCAGAAGAAGGGCAAAGAGCGCTGCGATGGCCCATCCGGTTTTCGGAGCGGCCAGAATGGTTTGCCAATTCGCCGGACGGATGACGTTGTCTTCAGATTCTTGAGGCTCCTCCGGGAGAATAAAGCCGGCCATGTCCTCCTGAAGTTTGCCGAGGAGATCTTTTGAAAGACCAGTCTCTTCGTTCCCGAGATATTTGGACTCGAGCGCGGCGGCCGCTAATTCAAGGGAAAGATCGGACTTACAACGAGGATCGGCAGAGAGTTTTTCCCATTCCTTGATCTCATTGGAATCGAGATCACCGAGGATCCGTCCAGCTTCAAGCTCTTCGAATCGATCTAAGATTTCTTGCTCGTTCATCAGGTAGCGGGGATTGATGGTTGACCGCTGTCCAGGCGGCGGAGGGTATTTCTAAGGTCGATCAAACCGCGCCTCAGGCGGGTCTTCACTGTTCCGAGTGGTATGCCGGTTTGTTCGACGATTTCGGGATGGGTCATTCCCTTGTCAAAGTGGAGTGAGAAAATGTGCTGGGTCTCCTCGGGGAGTTCTTTGAGAGCCGAGCGAACATCTTCGTTTTGGCAGCGGAGAGCGGCCGAGGATTCGAGAGCAGGTTCGAGAAACGATTCTGTTTCGGGTAATGGCTCTAGTTTTGGGCGGCGGCTTTCCTTGCGTGCATAGTCGATGGCGCGCCGCCGGGCAAGGAGGCCCACGAAAGTGGATTCAGTGGCAATGTCCGGGTTGTAGCGCCTGGCGGATTTCCACAAGTCGGTGAAGGTCTCTTGGACAACATCTTCGATTGCGGAGTGGTCTTGCACATGGCGCTTGGCGATGGACCAAACGAGCGGGCCGTATTTAGTGATACACAATTCCATGGCGCGTTCGTTTCCTTGAGCCACCTGAAGGAGGATCACATCGTCTGAAGTATCTTGCAGTCGATCCGTCACTTAGGTTGGCAGGATACAGTTTGGGGGAGACGTGTCTACCCCGGATCCTCTCTCGAGAATCCAGGATAGGGAGTTGATTCGGTTACTTAGATGGTGGGAGAATGACGTTGTCGATTACGTGGATGACTCCGTTGGAGCACATGATGTCTGCCTTTACCACCTTTGCGGTGCCATTGAGAGTGAGCGACTCACCTTTGACCGCCAGAGCAATGTCCTTCTTGTTCAGGGCGGTGGCCTTGCTTAGAGTGACGGCTTTCTTGGCCTTGACCTTGCCGGAGACGACATGGTAGGTCAAGATAGCGACGAGCTTATCCTTGTTTTCAGGCTTGAGGAGTGTTTCGACCGTTCCTTTCGGGAGCTTGGCGAAGGCCTCATCAGTTGGGGCAAAGACCGTGAATGGACCTTTGCCCTTCATGGTTTCGACCAAATCGGCAGCTCCGAGGGCTGCGGCGAGAGTCTTGAAGGAACCGGCGGCGACGGCGGTGTCGACGATATCTTTCTTGCCTCCCTTGTGATGATCTGCCGAGGCAGTTGAGATCAAGGCGAAGAATCCGAGGAGGAGGGAGGTGGTGATAGCTTTCATTTTTTTCTTTGTTTGTGTTTGGTTTTTTCAAGCCCTTCTTGGGCTTACAACAAGGTCTTCGCCGGGTTTCGAAGGATGGATTCAAAAATAATATTTTTTTTGCGAGCGGTCGAAATTCCCGGGATTCTTGTCCTCGCTCGTTCCGCGAAATGCGTTGGTGGAGTTGACCTTGTTTCGTGTTTGGCAAATACTCATGGAGTGAAAGTGCTGCTCCTCCTCTTATTTGCGCTCCTGCCGCGGGTGCAAGCGGCCAAGCCCAACGTGGTGATCTTGTTCACCGACGATCAAGGAACGCTCGATGCAGGTTGTTATGGGGCCAAGCACCTCATCACGCCGAATATTGATAAGCTTGCTGCGACGGGAGTGAAGTTTACCCAGGCGTATGCGCACACCGTGTGTTGTCCGGCGAGGGCAGCCTTGTTGACCGGGCGGCATCCGCAGCGGGGCGGTGTGGTGCATTGGACACAGGGCGATATGAATGCGGCGAAGGGTATTAACATGGCCCTGGAAGAGGTGACCCTGGCCGAGGCCTTGAAGCCGGCGGGCTATCGCACGGGGCTTTTTGGGAAATGGCATCTTGGGGCGCACAAAGATTACGGTCCCAGGAAGCAGGGTTTCGATGAGTTTTTCGGGATTCGCGATGGCTTCATCGACAACTACAATCACTACTTTTTGCATCCGAGGGGTTTTCATGATCTCTACGAAGGAACCAAGACGGTAAAAAAGCCGGGGGAGTACTTTCCCGAGTTGATGGTGAAGCGCTCCCTGAAGTTTATCGAAGAGAACAAGGAAAGTCCCTTCTTCCTCTGCACAGCATTCAACATTCCGCACTATCCGGAACAGGCGCTCAAGAAGCACGAGGCCCTCTTCAAGAATGAGCCGAATCCGGAGCTCCGTTCTTATGGGGCGATCATGGCGACAACGGATTACTATGTCGGTCAGATTGTCGACAAGTTGGAGGAATATGGGCTTCGCGAGAACACCATTTTGATTTTCATGAGCGACAACGGTCATTCCGAGGAAACGGGAAATAAGATTCGTAACGACGGTCACTTGAGCGGTTATCCCAAGGGGCATTTTTATGGGGCCAGCGGTGGAGGTTACACCGGCAAGTGGATCGGGCAGAAAGGCTCTTTTCTGGAGGGCGGGGTGCGTGTTCCCACGATTGTCAGTTTCCCGGCCAAATTTCCAAAGGGTGTGGCGCGGGATCAGATCATGACCGCGATGGATTGGTTTCCAACGGTGCTCGATCTTTGCGGAGTGAAGCAGGCCGAGGGGGCGCCTAAGCTCGACGGGCACAACCTCCTCCCGTTGATTGAAAAGGCGAACGCCCCGTCAAAATATCAATCCCTGTTCTTTGCCTGGGGCAACAAGTGGGCGATCCGGGAAGGGGACTGGAAACTCATCGGGAGCACTCGCAATGAGAATGTCTCGCTTCACAATCTGGCGGAGGAAAAGCCGGAGGTGAAAAACCACGCGAAGGAGAAGCCTGAAAAGGTGAGCCAACTGCGAGCCTTGTATTCCAAGTGGGCCGAACAAGTTAAAATGAAATGGTAAATGATGAACATGCGACTTTCTCTTCTTATTCTCTTCCTCACGAATTTGCTGCTTTCCGCGCAGGAATTTTTTCATATCTATGCGCCCAGTCGATCGGCAGAAGTCCTCCGTGTTCTTGAAGCCAAAGTTGATGGCGGGGCCCTTCAGTTGAAAAGCGTCGTTGATTACCCTCTTGGGTTCACTGCGACGACAATCACGGCTCACCCGGAAAAGAACCTTCTCTACGTCACGACCAATGGCGGACCAGAGGGAGAGTGCCCGGCTGCAACTGTCGTTCTCGATGACAAAGGCCTCCCTCAAAAACATCACTCACATCTCCTCAAGAATGGTTATGCCGGACTCGTGGTGAATGCAAAAGCGGGCTGGCTTGCGGGGGCTTCCTACCGCACCGGTTGGCTCGATCTTTATCAACTCGATGACAGGGGGCGGATCGGGAAATCTCTCGTCAGTCGCTATGAGGAAAAGAAGAATGCCCACTTCGTTCTCATTTCGCCCGATCAGAAGAACCTCTACGTTCCCTACGTGAAGAATTTCAATGCCCTCATGCAGTATGGTATCGACGGAAAATCGCTCACTCCCCTTGAGCCCCTCAATGCCAAACCACCCGAAGGAACCGGACCCCGACATCTCGCAAATCATCCCGGCGGAAAGTTTGTCTATTCCTCCAACGAGCAACGTCCCGGTGCCTCGGTGTATCAACGTCTTCCGAATGGCCAATTGAGGCACCGGCAGGTCTGCGATGCTTTCGAAAAATTTCCTCGCGACACTGGTCTCTCGTCATCTGCTATCCGATGTGCCCCTGATGGGCGGTTCGTCTTCGTGGGCATTCGCGATCGAGAAAAAGAATACAACGCCATCGCCCGTTACAAAGTAAACGAGGACAGAACACTCACCTTTCTCGGTCGTACCCCCGCCGATGCGGTGCCTTGGGGAATGACCTTCTCACCGGACGGGCGCTACCTCCTCGCCACCGGAGCGATCGCTGGAACGCTTCAAGTGTTCAGCATTAGCAAGGAAGGTGATCTCGCCCTTGCCGCAAAATACGAATGGGGTGATAAAGTCACTGACCTTGTTACCAGGAAAAGTAAATTTTAAGACTCGGTGCGGATGGCACCAGTCAGCGCCCCTCGGCCCTGCTTTGCTGTGTTATTGCTGAGAGGCCCTGGTCATTTTTCCACCAGAACCCACTTAGCCACCTCGATTCGGCGGGCGTCGAGAAATCTCAAAATCGCGGGTTGAGAAACGCTGGCAGTAGTTTTTCTAACCTCCGGATGGAGGTTAAATCTCGAGATAACTGGACGTCCGCTGCCGAAGGCGGCGATCGCCCCCGAGTGGACGGGATTGTAGTCGCTGGCCTCGCCGGAATTGGGATGTTCTCGAAGTTTGGCAGAGAGCAATGAGGAGGCAAATGGGAGTTGCGACGGTGAGAAAAATAAGAGTGTTCATCGGTTTAGTTGGTTTGAAGATCACGGTGGAAGGAAAGTGCTTCGGGTGTGACGACCGTTTTGACTGACTCGGCGTAGGATTGCCCGAGAAGGGCGCTGAGAAGTCGGAGGTAGCGCTCCTGTTCAGCCATTTTGGCCTCGCAATTTGACTTCCTGCTTAAGATGTTCGTTCTTGTTGAGTATTCTGTTTGCATTGTTTGGTTTTTGGTTACTTTAATTTTGCCCATATACTTCTTTGTTCAATAAGTTTTAGGGAAAAATTAGAAAAGTTCTGATAATGTTTATTTTTTGTTTACTTTTATGTGTTTGCGCTGAGCTTGGGGCATGGAGAAAAGATTGCAGGATGTCTACGGGATTGCCGCGGTAGCAAAGAGGACCGGGTTGGCGACGCCCAACATTCGTATGTGGGAGAAGCGCCACCAGGCAGTCGTTCCTGCGAGGACTGACACCAATCGGCGGCTCTATTCGGCTGAAGATATCGAGCGACTTATCCTCATGAAGCAACTGACTGATCGTGGACATGCCATCAGTACAATCGCGGGCCTGAGTTTGCTCCAATTGGGCGAGCGATGCGACCACGAGCTGGCTTCTGTGGATGAAGCAAGTGGTTCCCCTTCTCGCAAGAGTTTCATGACCATTGGTCCGGTCGTTGCGGCTCTGACCGAAGATGAAGAGTTTCTTAATGCGGTGGCGGTTGCCGGGTATGACACAATTGAAGATGCGGAGGCTGATTCTGAGCTAGTGCCGGTTGATCTTCTGGTCATCGAAACGGAAAGTCTTTTCCCTGAGACAGTCACGATGATTCGTAACTTGGTGAATCGAACGCATTGCTCAGCGGCAATTCTCCTCTATCGCTTCTCGACTTCGAAAACGGCCACCGCCTTAGCTCGTGCAATCAGTGGGTTAACGCTTCTCAAGGCACCGGTGGGTGATCGCCAGCTAAAACGTGAATGCCTTGTCAAGCTGGGGCTGGAACTACCCCGGAGTTCACTGGCTCGAATTGATGAGTCCGCGCCCATCCCTGAGAGACTGTTTTCGCCTCGACAACTTGCGCGATTGGCACGTATTTCAACGACCGTTGAGTGTGAATGCCCCCAGCATCTTGCCGGTCTCTTGCAGGGCCTGGCAGCCTTTGAAAAATATAGCAGCGAGTGTGAGGACAGGAATCCGGCCGATGCCGTGCTCCACTCTTTTCTTCATCGGACTACCGCAGCGGTGCGTCGTTCAATGGAGGAAGCCCTGGATTATGTTGTCCAGGCGGAGGGGCTTTCCGTTGAGTAAATTCAGCCAATATAATGGGTTGTCGGCCTGCTTCAGGAGAGGGGGAGGAATTGGGTCGCGGCCTTCCTGATCCACTTGTTGTCAGGCGGCCGTCAGTGGCGAGTTTCGTCAAGATGGAAGCCAATTATTGGAGCTTCCGGCCTCTGGTTAAGGCGGGAGGACCGGGTGTTCATTGGGCGAAGGTTGATTTTGGGAATTATCTCAATTCGACACGGATGCGGACGTAGAGTTGGGTGCCGGGATCGGCGGAGGCTTGGAGGGACCAGGTGTAGCGTGCCTTGCCGTTACCGAGGTTTTCCTCGTTGCTGAGTTCGAGAAGAGCGTCGGCGCTGATCCAGGTTTGGAGGTCGGGGGAAGTTTGCAGGGTGACAATGGTATCATCGGCACCGAGGTTTCGTTGGATCACGAAGGTGAGATTGTTCGGCGGGCCGGTGAGCTCGTAAATTTCGTTAGGGAGGTTGGGGACGGTGTCGTCAGTGCCGAGGGCGTATTCGAGAAGGGCCGTCATGCCATCGGAATCGAGATCGGCGTTGGGATCTCCGGTGAAGGAAATGGCGTCGCTGGTGGTCGGATTGCCTCCGCTTGCGGTGCTGGGTCGCCAGGAGGAGGCGAGTTGGTGATCGGGATTCTCGTCGGGTGCGATGAGCACGAGAGTGAAGCCTGTGCCGTCGGGACTGGTGGGCCAGGGAAGTTTGTCGTTGTATCGGAAGTCTTTGATCGTGCTTCCGTCGGCGGCGAGGAGCGTGATGTTTTCTCCGGTGTTGGAGAGGTCGCCGATAAATTCTCCGGCGATGGGAATCCCGGGGTATTCCGTGGAGAAGTCAGCGGATTTTCCGACGAGGACAATGTGTTCTCCCGGAGCAAGCACGGAAATCGGGCGGGTGTCGTTTTGATCGAAGTCGAAGGTGATGCCGCGAATGAATTCCACTCCGCGGAGATCGACGGCATCATCGCCGATGTTCATCAGTTCGATGAACTCGACGGCATCGTCGTCGCTAAGCGGGTGATAGTTGAGCTCGGAAACGACAAGGTTGGTATTGTCGGCGGGAATGGTGCCGACGAAGAAGCTCGCTTCGTTGAGCGCGCTCCAGCTTCCGCCGGACAAGGCGCGTGCTTTGGCGAGAACCGAGGTTGTGAGCGAAACCGGGCTGCCCGGAGCGTATGCGATTGCGGTGGCAGAGATAGTGCCACCGGAATCTCGTGGATCAGTGCCATCCAGAGTGTAGTAGATCGTGCCAGCAGGCGCGGTCATGGTGAGTTGGAATCCCGAGGCCACATCGCCGCCGTGTTGGTTGAAGGCGGGTGCGGTGACAGAGGGATAAAGGTTCTGCGAGCTGAGTTGGTTGAGAACGGTAGCGGTGCGTCCGGGGATGTAGGTGTTCTTTTGGAAATTGACCTCGGCCTGCCATTGGGTGAGTCCGATTGGACTGGCCTGTTGCGCATCTCCCCAGCGGGCGGATTCCGCGAGGAGTGGAGATTCGAGGGTGGCGATCCATTTGTCGAGTTCGTTGGCGACATTGCTTGGAGTGAGCACGCCGTTGTTGAAGAAGTGCTTGTGAACGTGGTCGGCAAAGCGCAGGCGATACTCGGCATTGTCACGAAGTTTGGTGTGTAGGCGGGTGGTGCGGTTGGCGAAGTTTTTGGTCGTGCTGTTGGCTCCGGTGCTGAGGAAGGTGCGCTCGGAGTCCCAAACAAAAATGCGCCAGCGATCGCCACCGCTTTTACGTCTGGCGGCCTGGAAGTTGTTGTCATCCCAATCCGAATTGCCGTTGTAGAAATTTACGAGGAGGTAATCGATGAAGTTGTCGAGATCGATCAGTTGTTCCATGGCGGCATACTCGGCCTCTCCGGCGAGCCCGGCCTCGGCTTGGGTGAGCATGGAATTCCAAGCCAGGATGTCGCCGTCGATGGCTTCCATGCCATTGGTGCGGGACGATTTGATAACGTCCCAATCTTCATCCGCACCGCCGAAGCGCTGTGCCATCGAGTTGTCTTCATTGCGGTCCAGAGTGTGGAAGAGGCCCCAATAGATTCCGTTGAGGTAGAGGTGAACGTGCTCCTGAAAGTTGGCGGGTCGGTTCATTGCAAGTTGCAAACTGCGGGCGAGTTGATCGCGCATGTAAAGCGCTTCGTTGCGTTGGCCTGAGGTCGGGTGAAACCACGAGTCGCCATTTTGTCCGCGTAGGAGGTAACTGTTGACCTTGTCCGGCCAGGCATCGTTTCCGAAGACGGGGAACTCGAGTTCCGAGGGGCCGTAGGCGGAGCGAAAGACGAGGCGCAGGTTGTGTTTAGGACGCGAAGTCCAGCGGCTGGCATTGCCGAAGACGCGCATTCCGCAGTCGACTTGTAATTCCTGACCGTGGGGGAAGCCAAAGAATTCCGCAGAACAAGCGCGTTCCCAGGCGAAGCCACGGGCGATGGTGGAGTTTGCATAAATGCCACCGATGGCAGGGTCGGTGTTATTGTTGAAAAGATCATCGATTGGCATCGCCACGGAGACCGTGGGGAGAGCCATGAGGGCGTCGACGATGTCTTGGTTCGGAGCGACGCTGGGAGTCATGGCGTAGTCCGCGCTGGTGCCGGGTTGCCAGACGGAAGGATAGCCAGTTGGGGAGGCGGGTTGGTTGATGACGTCGTCGAGGAAGAGGTAAGTGATCGTGGTGATTTTCCGCGGCGTCTCTCCGGGCCGAAAGGCCGCGGCTCGCAGGATGGTCGTGGTGTTGATCGAAATCGGCGCGCTGTAAATCGTTCCGCTTGTGTTGGTGGGGGGGGAGCCATCCGTGGTGTAACGGATGGACAGGGTGGGATCAGTGGTGCTGAGCCCGACTAGGAACGGGGCGTCGTAGAATCCGCGGGGCTGGTCGGCGACCACTTCTTCTTCGACGAATCCGCTGAAGGTAGTGGTGCCATTTTCCGCGTCCGGAGTGGGCCCGGCGAAGTATCCCGAGCTGCCATCGGAGAGACGGCCGTAGGAATTACCAACGTATTGAGGTGGGTAGGTCGGTCCGAATTCATCGTGAATGGTCACGCCGTCGGGCTCGACGAGCGCAAGGTATTCGCCGCCTGAGGAGAGTTTGAAATTGGTGTGTAATTCGGAGCCGGAGACCGCGCGATCTTTGTCGGAGGCGAAGACCAGCAATAGCTCGTCATCGTTCAGCGCAGTGGAGGGAAACTGCCACTTGGTGAGGTTGGTGGGATCGTCGGTAAGGTAGAATCCCGCGAGATCGTTCGGAGTGTTTCCAGTGTTTTTGATTTCAATCCAATCGGTTTCGTCTCCGTCCTCATCGGCCAAAGGTCCGGCATTTTGGGCGGCGAATTCATTGAGGAGGAAGCTGGCTGGCTCGTCGACATAGATCGTGACGGTTTCGCTTGCGGTGCCACTTGGGGTGGTGGCGGTGATGGTGTAGATCGTAGTGGTCGCGGGGGAGACACTGACGCTACCGACCCCATTCGTCGTGAGAGGCAGGACATCGCCGACGCCTTGGTCGATCGAAAGCGCGGTGACCTCGGGAGCGATTTCCCAAGCGAGAGTTGTGTTGCCGCCTATCGGGATGCTTACCGGAGCGCCGGTGAAGGAGTTTAAGATGGGCGGTGTTTCCATCGATGCGACATGCTCGGCGATGCGCGAGGCAGGGAGGGCATCGGTGTAAAAGGCAACCTCGTCGATCACGCCGTCGAAATAGTTGCTGGTAAGGTTTTTGTGAATGCCGATGAAGAAGCCTCCGTTGGTTGATTCCGGGTTGACCGTGCCCGTTGCGGTGGCGACTCCGTCGATATACCAGGTCAAGGTGTTGGTGGGGTCATCGAAAACGAGAGCTCCGTGGTGAACCTGTCCGACGATGGCTGACGTGCCGCTGCTGCTTGTTGTGCCACCTAGAAAACTGCGAATGTCTCCGCCGCTTGAAGAGAGGAAGAAGAGAGTGCGTCCCCGACCGCCATCTTGCTGGACAACTGCTTGTTGGGTCGTGGCGTCGGTTCTGAAAAGGGCTTCGATGGTGAAACTCGTGAGAGCCGGATTGAAAAGAGGCGGAGTAAGGACGCGCGGTTTGTTTGTGGAGCTTCCGCTGAATTCGGCTGCGGTATCAGCTTCCTCGGTCAGTCCGGTGACTCCGAGCGTCGGGAGAACGGTGCCGGCGTAAGTGGCGTGGTTCCCGTTGGGGGAGGCATCGAGTGCCACGGTGGCTCCGGGAGTTTCGTTGAACCGATAAAAGGCCACCGGGTTGTCCGCGAGAACCTCGACCGAGTAGGGTGAGGCGAGAGCGGTGATGGGGGCCAACATCGCGAAGAAGAATTGGCGGAAATAAAAGAGGATACGCATCTGAGAGATAAGGAGTAGGGCCGGAAAGCCTACCCGATGACAGGGCCAGCGCAATCATCAAGGACTGGTAATGCCGTCTGGTATCTGATGGCGCCGCCCATACCGCAAGGGAGTGATGCTTTTGGTATTCCTAATGCAGGGCAGAGCAATTTACTTGGCCCTCCCGGGATCGGGACGGATCGTGGTTTTTTCGATGAGTTCGTTAAAGTTGACGGTTTTGACGATTTGGCGTCCACTGGTGATGAGTCCGAGGTTGGTGTATTTGCCTTCGTTGTGGGGACGCATAAGGTGGGTGATGGCGATGTGGTGGCTTGCGGTGTCTTTGCCGAGGTCACCAATGCCGAAGCTGTGCTCTACTTTTGGGATACGAGTGAACTCGGAGCGGATCCGGTATCCAAAGTTTCCCGGTGGTCCGGCTTGAATGACATGATTGGGAACGAGGCGGTAGATATGGAGCGCATCGAAATTTTTCTCTTCGATATGCTTAATGAGGTTGGCAACTGCCACGGGGGCTTGTTCCGCGTCGAGTTGAATGACGATGTCTCCAAGTTTGGTCGTGAAGATCATCTCGGGGTGGCGGCCGTATTTTTGGAGGAGCTTCCAGTCCGGGTCGAGGAAAGGGAGATAGTCGAGGATGTAGTAATTGATCGGCTTGGTCGTGCCGTTTTTATGCAGTTTCAATCCGCGTTGGACGGCTTCACGAATGATCGGGTTGGCGTGTGTAAGGGCGCTTTGCAGGGTGGGAAGGGCATCGGGGTCCTCGGTGGCGCCCAGGATGAGGAGGCAGGCTCCCGCAGAGGAATGGTCACCTTCGGCGAGAAGCATTTTGTAGTAAGCGCCGAAGCGAGCGGCCTGCTCTTTGCCGGAGAGTTTATCCTGCAGGCCGTGCGCGAGTTCGAAGAGTGCGTCTCCACGCACCCGGTGGTCACGGACCTTGGTGAGGAATTTGAGGAAAGCCCCGAAGGATTTTTCGGAAGGATCCCGGGCGGTGCGCTCGGCGAGGTAGACGCCGGTGAGGAGATTAACCTGCGGGTTGGGATGTGTGGTGGCAGCCTCGATTTGGGAGGCAAATGGAGCGAGCTCAATTCCCGGGGCTGCGCTGAGGGCGGTGAGAAGCAAGGGGCCCTCTGCAGGGGTGATCTTGGCGATTAAATTTTCGAGGGATGCTTTTTCGCCATGTTTCCAGAGAATACTCCAGAGGAAGGAATGAGTGCTCGGATTAGTGTGATTGGCTCCCAGGGCCATTTTGATGGTGGCGACATTTTTTTCGGTGAGGTCGGAGCTCGCGGCAAGGAGTTCGGCGGCTGTCATCGCGATGTGCTGTTCAGGGTCTTTGATTGCTTCGATGAGGAGATGGCGCGCGGGCTCCCGGCTGATGAAAGCTCCAATAGATTCCACCGCGACGCTGCGAGCCCGAAGGCTTGTTCCCTTGCGAAACCATCGCGTAAAGAGCGCGAGGTCTTCGTCCCTTTGGCAGGAGGCAAGGTAGCGGAGGAGGTAGGGAATGGCGGGATCCTGATAGTTGCTTGAGTGGATAATCTTGGCAAGGCGTCTCGCGAGGGTGGGGTCTTTTAGTTGGCGTCGTTTGAGAGTGTAGAAAAAGTAGGCGGCATGTTCGCGGATGGAAGGAGCCTGCCTCTTGTCGAGGAGCGCAAGCATGGCCTCAATGCCCTCTTGGGAAACGATATCTCGCTGGAGGTAATAGATGATGCAGAGGATCAATGGGACTTCCTGATTGGAGAGTTTTAGATTGAGGAGTTCGTGATAGGAGCGACGATCTCCTTGAAATCCGAGCGCGCCCAGCAACATAGCTTGGACGTCGGGGTCGGCCTCCTTGCGGAGGTGGTCGAGGAGCGCTTGCGAATCCGCGCCGGGGGTTTGGCGCAGGGCGAAGGCGGCATCGACCCGGACTTTAGGGTCGGAGTCATCGAGAAGAGCGATCAATGCAGGGAGGAGGACCGGGTCTTGCAGCGATCCGGCGGCGAAGGCGGCCCGGGCGCGAAGAACGGGATCCGGAGAGGCTAGTGCGGATTTAATCAGGTGAGGGTTCCGCTGGTTCTGCGCCTCGACGATTTTCTGCAAATCACGGCGCTGTAGGAGCCCGTCGGAGTTCCTCAATGCCCAGGCCTGATTTGTGAGATTGGGCGTGCCGGATTCCTTTCCGGAGAGTGTCGCGGTGATGACGAGCGAACTGCAAAGAACGATGGAGAGAAATGAGAGCGTTCTCATGAATGCGGGAGGCTGCGACAAAGGCAGGCGGAGGTCGATCACGAATGACGAACGGACTCCTTGGTGCAAATAATAAGACGAATCCACGTGGGCGACGACCTCCGCGGGCGGGATGGAAAGTGGTGATCACTTCGGTCAGATCGACCCGGCTCTGAAAGACCTCGATCTCAAAGGGCTACTCCAGGAGCTGTTGGCCTGAAGTCGTTTTTAATCCAGTCAGGCATGGCCCAATGATTCATCGCACTTCGGACCAGAGATCGGCATTTTCGTAGGTATCGCGGATGCGCCATTCTCGAAGGGTGGCGAGAAGTTCAGATTGCTGACCAGATGCTTCGGGATGGTTCCAAAGGTTGTGGTTTTCGCGGGGATCGTTCTTAAGGTCAAAGAGTTGGCCCCAGGGTTCGTCGAGAAAGTGAACGAGCTTCCAGTCCTGGGTGCGGACCATGGTCATGAATCGGCTCGTAGTGAAGTTGCCGTCCTTGGCTTGCTCGGCATAGACAACATCGCGGGCGCATTCAGAATCGTCACCGTCGGGATCCAGCATCGGCATCAAGGTGCGGGCCGACATGGGCTCGGGTTTTTCGATGCCGGCAAGGTCCATGAAGGTGGGGCCGATGTCCATCTGGTGGATTAGGTCGTTGATCTCGCGATGCTCGCCAAAGCGTCCGTCGGGAGCCCAGACGATCATGGGGACGCGGGTGACGTGATCATACATCGTCCACTTTTGACTGTGTCCGTGATCGGTCATGCAGTCGCCGTGGTCGGAGGTGAAAACGACGATTGAATTCTTGAGATAATCCTTCTCCTCCAAGGCGGCAAGAATCTCGCCGATCTTTTCGTCGATCATGGTGACGTTGGCGAGGTAGTAAGCCCGTTGGCGGTGGCGTTGTTCCTCGGTGGGATTGAGAAGAAAATGCACGGAGTCGTGATCGACTTCGGTGTTGTGAATGCGCATCCCCTTGAGCGGATCGGGTTGATTCTCCAGGTCGCCTTCGAGGACGGGGGCGATTTGGAGATCTTTCTTCAAGTAAGGTTCGGCGTAGCGCGGGACGGGGTCGTAAGGCGGATGGGGCCCGGGGAAGCCAATCTGGAGAAACAAGGGTTCGGTGGAGGGATAGTTGCGAATCCAGTCGCGGGCCATGTTGCCGACGAAGTTGTCGGGGTGCATGTCTTCGTCGAGTTTCCACTCGAAGGCGCCGATGCGCTCCTTGTAATCCGGCCACTGGCGGTAGAGTTCGCGTTGTTGCTTGACCAATCCACGGGCCCGAAGCGCCTTGTCCCACTCGTCGTAAAAGTAGCGGCCTTCAAGGTAACGGTCCTTGTTTTCGACAACGTAGCGTTGATCGAAGCCCATGGGAGTCAGGAAGGGCCAGGTGTGCATTTTGCCGAGATTGATGGTCTGGTATCCGCCACGCTGGAGATTTTCAATCCAGCCGTGTTCCCAGCGGTCGGCATTCTTCAGGATACCGGTGGTATGCGGGTAGTGACCGGTGAAGAGGCTTGCCCGGGCCGGAGCGCAGGATGCGGCGGTGATGAAGCAGTTGTTGAACACGACGCCTTCCCGATGTAACCGGTCAAGGTGGGGCGTGTCCATGTATTCGAAACCAGCGGCGCGAATGGTGTCGAAGCGTTGCTGGTCGGTGATGATGAAAATGATGTTCGGGCGATTGTCAGACATGGATTTAAGGTAGGGCGACAGTGAAGATACGGGTGAAAACGAACTCGGATCCGAGTCCGGCGAGCAGGGCAATCTCGACCAATACGGGTAGCCGTTGGCGTTGCCAACCGGAGATGACGGCTCCACAGAAAAAGACCATGGCGATGGTGGCAAGAGCAAAGGGCACGAGGCCTAATTGCAACAGGAGGACGTAGGCGATCACGATGCTAAAGGCAATAATGGCGGGACGATACTCTGCTGGAACGGCTGCCGATGGAGCCGTTCGCTCGACCACCGATTTGACAACAACGACAGCCATCAGGGCCAGAACGATGAGAAAGGCGTAGAGGGGAAAGTTCGGGAGATCGGATTCGGCACGGACCGCGAACTTTTCCATCTTGGAAACGCGATCCTGCAATCGTTGGAGCAAGGCTTTCCCCTGGGTTAGGTCGGGAGCGATGGACCATTCGTTCAGGGTTTCGCGGACTTCTTCTTTCTCCCATGCGGCGAGCAGAGCGTCGGACAAGGTTTCAACGACTTCGGGAGGCGTGCCTTTGGGAGCCCACCAGTAGTAGGCGTTATCGGAAGTGACATCGATTCCTTCATCCAGGCAGGTGCCGACCCCGGGCAAGGCGGGAATTCGGTCGGCCGAGAGAACGGCGAGAGCGCGGACGTTTTTATCTGGCGGCGTGCCCTCTTCGGCGCGGAAGGCGAGGTATTCGGCCAGAGAGAAAATCCCGGCGTCGAGGTGTCCGCCAAGGAGACTGACAAAGCGTTTCTGTCCCCCGCCCGCAGTGATGAGATTGAATTGCGCGCCGGGATAAGCGGCCTCGAGTTTCATCGCGGTGAAGTGCGCGGGCGAACCAAGATTGGCGCCGAAACGAAGCGTTTTGGGTTCCTGCTTCGCGACCTCGAGCAGGTCGCGCATCGATTGGTAGGGAGCGTCTTCGCGGACGACGACAAGCAAGTTGATGCCGCCCGTCTGAACGATCGGCTCGAAAGCTTCGGGCCCGAATGGCACGGAGCCCGAGAGTTTGGCGGTGATGATCGATTCATGATGGCAGAGAATCCGATACCCGTCGGGGGGTGAGTCCTTCACGTAGCGGCTTCCGATGGTGCCGCTTCCTCCAGGTTGGTTAATGACGACCAAAGGCTGGGGGAGGAGTTCATGATCAGCGATGGTCTTGGAGAGAAGACGCACGAAGTTGTCCGTGCCGCCACCCGCGTCGTAAGGCACAACCACTTGAATCGGCTGGGCAGGATACGAAGCCTCGGAATTGGAATTGAAGACCCCCGAAATACGCCAGAGCAGAAGCACGGCAATCAGGGGAACTGCGAAGATGTGCCAAATGCGATTCATGAAGAAGCCTCCGTGGATTTTTTACGGCCTCGCAGAAGAGGAAGAACAAGGAGTCCGATGGCGATCAACACCAGGGTGAGCGAGATGGGGCGAGTGAAAATGGGTGACCAGTCGCCATTGGTCGACATGAGTCCGGCGCTGAGGTTTTCTTCGGCAATCGGACCGAGCACAAATCCGATGACAAAGGGCGCCAGCGGGATGCGCCAGGATTCCAGCAGGAAGCCAAGACCACCGAAGGCCAGCATGACCCAGACATCGAAAAGACGATTGGAGAGGGCAAAGGAACCGATGACGCAAAAGGTCAGGATCACCGGCAAGAGATACTCCCGAGGAATTTCGGTTAGGCGTGCGAGCAGGCGCATGGAGCGCGACATGATCACGACCATGACAATGTTCGCGAGGAACATTGCTCCCATGATGGTATAGACCATGCCAGGGCTATCACTGAAAAGACGCGGGCCGGGTTGCAATCCGTGAATGACCAGCGCCCCGAGCAGGATGGCTTCAACCACGCTGCCCGGCAGACCCATGGCAATGAGCGGAATCAGTGCGCCCCCCACGGTGGCATTATTAGCGGATTCGGCGGCTACGATGCCCGGTTCATGGCCGGTGCCAAACTTCTCCGGAGTCTTGGAAGTGCTCTTGGCCACCGAGTAAGCGGCAACCGATCCGATGTTGGCGCCGATACCGGGAAGCAAGCCGATCCAAGCACCGATAAAGGAAGAGCGGATCATGTTCACGGAGTGGTTTTTAAAATCCGTCCAACGCCACCGATGCCTGCGTTCACCCAGCTTGATGGCCTCGGGTGTGGAATTCTTCCCGGCAATGTCCCGCATGATCTGGTTCACGGCGAAGAGGCCGATAAGGACCGGAAGAAGATGGAAACCGTCATTGAGTTCGGTGAAGCCTAAGGTCAAGCGGGCCTGTCCCGTGGCCGCGGCAATGCCGGGCATCGAGGCCAGGATTCCGAGCATTCCGGCGAGGAGGGACCGGGAGAGGGATTTCCCGCCGATACTGGCAATGAGAACGAGAGCCGTCAGCACGAGTGAAAAGTACTCGAAAGGGCCAAAGCGGGTGGAGAGCTGCGCGACGGGTTTGGCGAGCAAGACGAGCAAGCCCCACGAGATCATGCCGCCGACGAAAGACGCCATGACGCCGAGGGCAAGGGCGCGTTCAGGTTTTCCCTTCCTTGCCAGTGGATAACCATCAAGCGTAGTGATGATGGACGCGGGAGTGCCGGGCATTCGCAGTAGAGTGGCCGTGATCATGCCTCCGCTGATCGCCCCGACGTAGATGCTGATGAGGAGCGTCATCGCGTATTGCGGATCAACGCCAAAGGTCAGCGGAAGCATCAGCGCAATGAGCATCGTTCCGGTCAGCCCGGGAATCGCCCCGACGAAGACCCCCAAGGTCGTGCCCAACAACACCAACGCCAGCCCGGTGGGGCTGC
>NHEN01000165.1 GCA_002172625.1 Verrucomicrobiaceae bacterium TMED86
GCACCTTCCTTATATGGCACCTTCCTTATATGGCACCTTCCTTATATGGCACCTTCCTTAATGGCAGGAGTCCAACTCACCTCCCTGCGCCACGGCATCGCCGCCCGCGCCAAAGCCCGCCACGCCAAACGCAAGGCCGAACGCGAAGCCGCCGCCAAGAAAGCCGCCGAAGAAGCCACCATCAAACCCTGCTCCTTCACCATCGTCTCCGGCCTCCCGCGCAGTGGCACCTCTCTCATGATGCAAATGCTCCGCGCCGCCGGCATGGACCTCATGCACGACGGCAAACGCGAGGCCGATGAAGACAACCTCGAAGGCTACTGGGAATGGGAAGAGATCAAATCCCTTAAAAAGAACCCCCGCCTCATCGAGCAAGCCGACGGCAAAGTCATCAAAGTCATCTCCGCCCTCCTGCCCCAACTTCCACCCCGCCACCATTACCGCCTCATCTTCATGAAGCGCCCCGTCGAAGAAGTCGTCGACTCCCAGTGGAAAATGATCGAGCGCCGCGGACAAAACCCCGTCTCTGAAAAACAGCACCTCATTCAAACCCAGCAAACTCACGCCGAGCAAACCCTCGCCCAACTGAGACAATGTAAAAACGTCGATCTCATTGAAATCGACTACCCCGAAATGGTCGCCAACCCCGGGTCCCAACTCGACGCCCTGAAAACCTTCCTCGGCGAAACAGCCCCCAAACCTGAGAAGCTCACTCAAGCAATTCGTCCCGACCTCCACCGAAACAAAGCCTCGTAATCCATGCTCATCAGACCAGCATATCCCGACGAAATCGGCCGCGCCCATTCTTTCCTCAACGGCCATCCCGTGCCGCAGAAAGCCAGTTCCCTCGTCGGGGTAGAGGAGCAGCCCGTCGAGCGCATCATTACCCTTCATCAAGCCGCATTCTAAAACTCTCCCGAGAACTTTCCCAAATTCATCTCCCGCCTTGCCATTACCAGCATCTCGTTGTTATCCTTCCCACTCCCCGCGATGGTGCTTCGTGCGCTTGGATCCCCTATGAACACCCATATTTATTATGAGTATCAAGCAAAACAAATTAGGATCCTACCTCACCGTATCCGCCGGGGCCGGGTGTAGTGCTTCCATCGCCACGGGGGCCATTCAAGTGATTGATCTTTCCGGATTTTCAACAGTTCCGGGCGGACCGTCCGTCGTTATTCCCGGAGGGGATGCCGCTCCCGATTTTTATCTCGATAACTCCGCCAATATTGGCCAGCTCTCTACAAGCACGGGTGCCTACTTATTCACCGCAGATATCTATGGCAACGAATTCTACGTCCCCGGCTCCTACTACTACCTCGCCGACGCTTTTCAGGCAGGACCACAGAATTTCCCGCTCGATACCGCGGATGCTGCCCGCTGGCACGAAAACGNCCTGACCGGCGGTGATTTTGTGGTTGGCAAAAACTGGCTTCCATTTTGTGATACCGAACTCCGTTTTGGTTGGATTTCATTCACCCTCAGCAGCCTGGGAACAAACGGCTCCTCTCCCGTTACTTCATTCAATCACTTCGTCTACGATGATGTCTCTACCCAGGCCACAAATGCCATTCCTCTGGAAACTGCCATCGGGGCCATTCCCGAGGCCTCCAGCCTGGCTCTTCTCGCTCTCGGCTCAGTAGGCCTCGCAGCACGCCGCCAGCGCCGGAAAACTACTTAAGCTNAAATCTTTCTATTTCCCAAACCAGCTTCATCGCGGAACTCGAAAACGCCGTTCGCCGTCCCCTCCAGCCCGCCNGGCGGTGGTAGAGATCAAGATCTCTCCCGAGGACATCCAGCACCACCAGATCGAAATCACCGGCNTCGGCTGGGTCGAGCTCTGAAGCCTCCCGGGCTTATAATTTCCTGTCTTCACAAACCCTTAACACTAAATTGGGAAACTTAGTTGAAGAGTAGAGGTTTTTCTCTTCAGATTCCCTTCACACACCATGAAAACCCTCTTCCTCATTCTCTTTTCCACTCTGGCATTGAAAGCCGATCCCCGCATCAGCTCATGGTTCACAGCCGACTCGGGATCCTATGCCCGGATCTTTGAAACCACCGCCGACGAAACCACTGGAAATGCCGTGACCACCTGGGACCGTGGACAGGGAGTGCAGGCGCAATCCACTTACGCCGGGATTCACGAGATCTCCTCATCCGCCAATTGGGTCTATCTCCGTTCGACCGGTCTGGCATCGCACACCATGGGACCGTGGTATCTCAACGAGGCGAAGACCAATCTCTTCCCCAACTACCCCGCCAACACCGGAGTCATTTACCGCATTCCCCGCACGCCCACCGTGCCCGCCAACAAATCAGGCACGACTCTCGGTGCCGCCGGTTTTTACGTGAATGGTGTGGCCATGTTCGACAACCGCGATGCCTTTTCCTACTCCAANTCCAACGGCACCGATTCCAGTCCGAGGAACGGCATCAACGGTGACGACGTTTGGAATCGTGACGCCTATGTCAACGAGAGCGTCACCTTCGACGCTGGGAACGCCCACCAGGCAGGACGTCAATACCACTACCACGCCAACCCGCCGGGCCTCCGTCATTCGCTTGGAGACAGCGTGGACTACGATCCCTCGACAAATACCTACACCGAAAATTTTAATGGCAGCCATTCCCCCNTCCTCGCCTGGGCTGCNGATGGCTTCCCCATCTACGGACCCTACGGATACGATGATCCCAACAATCCTGCCAGTGCCGTTCGTCGCATGATTCCGGGATACGCCAAACGATCCATCACCANCCGNACCACCCTTCCTCAATGGGCCGCTGATTTCCAAAACAAATCCGCCTCCCTCCCCGCCAACGAATACGGACCGCCGGTTAACGCCACCTACGTCATCGGCCACTACATCGAAGACTACGAATTTCTCGGCACCGGCGACCTTGATCTCTACAACGGGCGCACTTGCATNACCCCGGAATTCCCCGCCGGAACCTACGCCTATTTCATCACGATCGANGCTGATGGCACTCCCGCCTTTCCCTACGCTATCGGCCGCGAATACTACGGAAACCCCACGGGAGGAACCGTCAACAACATCAACGAGGCCGTCACCATTCAATTCGAAGGAGGGCCTGAAAAGAGCCTCACTTTTGACCAATCCGCTCCAAATTCCAGTGACCTCACCCTGACATGGTCCGCCGTCGAGGGAGGCCAATACCTAATCGAATCATCCACTACCCTCCGGGACGATTCCTGGGTCCGCGAAGTCACCGATGCCGAACCCACCGAAGACAAACNCAACCTAANCGACACCGGGGCACTCGTCACCAACTCACAAAAATTCTACCGCGCCCGGCTCACCGATATCGCGGAATTTGACCAGACCGGATTCGATTTCAGCTTCACCCCGGGCACGGTCTCCCTGTTCTATCTTCCCANCGACCCTCCCCTGCCCGCCTCGGTGACTTCGGCAAGCGTTGGCGGAATCACCGCCACAGTCGTAAACTACGATCCCGCGACTGGAATCATCAAACTCCTCTTCGATGACTCCTCACTCGCTCCCGGAGAATATCCGGCCCTCATCAATGGCTCGATCACCTCAAGCGACACCTATTCCATCGCCGGCCCCAACAACGTCCTTCTCCTCATCCTCGATGACTGGGGGATCGATGCCTCCGAGCTCTACAACACCGCCGGNCCGGGNATNCAACTGGCCAACATGCCGACCTTGAAAAANCTCGCCGACAATGGNCTCCTCTTCACCCGCGGCTATTCCCAACCCATCTGCTCACCCACCCGCGCCACTCTGCTTACTGGCCGCCAACCCTATCAGCACCTCGTGGGCAATCCCGGAGCGAACAACACCCTTCCCGCTGCCGAACTCACCTTCCCGGAAATCATCTCCGANGAAGCGCCCAACTACGGTCTCGCTTCCTTCGGAAAATGGCACCTTGGCTCCGGNAATACCGGTGCCTTCGACACCGGCGGCTGGCCCAATTTCACTGGTACTCTTCAGGGAGGCGTCCCGGATTATAATGACTGGGTCCGCGTCAAAATTGAAAACAGCGTCCTGACAGACTCAGGAACCAACATCACCGCTCTCGTCACCGCCGGGGACTACTCATCGCCCTACGCTACCAGCGTACAAGTCGATGAGGCCGTTTCCTTCATCACCGGCCAAGGCTCCGATCCCTGGGTCGTCTGGATGGGCTTCAATGCCCCGCACACTCCCTTCCATAATCCACCCGCCAACCTCGCTCCCTCCGGTAGCTACTCTACCTCCGGAAATAGCAATAAGGACCTCTACATTCGCAGCCTCGAAGCACTCGATACCGAAATCGCCCGTCTCCTGACTTCTGTCGACTTGAACAAAACCAACATCATTGTCGTCGGCGACAACGGCACCCCCGGTCAGGTCGATCAAGCTCCCGCCGGTGGCATCGCCGGAGCCAAGGGCTCCCTCAATGAAGGAGGAATCCACGTTCCCTTCTTCGCCATCGGGCCCGACGTTCTGCAAACCGGAACTAGCGACAAACTCGTCCATGTCGCCGATCTCTTCACCACCGTCCTCGACCTCACCAATGTCGAAGTCCCAGCAGAAATCGATCATCATTCTGATTCCCTCGTCCCTATCTTCAACGGCACCGACACTGCCGACCGATGCATCATCGCCGAAGTCTTCGGCCAGAATGAAAACGACGGGCGTTCCCTCATCATGGACGACTGGCCGAACTACAAACTCATCTCCACACAAGATGTCTCCGACCCCGACGACACTCCGGTCTACCAAATGTATCTCCTGGGCGCCAACGGCGTCGAAGCCTCAACTCTCACCACCCCGCCCAACCCCGGCGATGCCCACGAAACGGCCTACCTCGCTCTCGTCACCAAAGACCAATCACTTGCCCCCGACTCCAGTGGTGATGGAGAAATCGTGAACATCGATCTGCCTGCGAACGCTCCTCCACTCATCAATACCAACAACGGCAACATCGTCCGCCCCAATGGGATCACCATTGGCGGAGTCGCCGCGACCTGGGACACCGGCAATATCACCGATGGTGGAACGACCACCTCCGCCGCCCGCGTCGATGAATCAGGAGACCCCGACCGATTCTCCGTCGTCGCTGATTTCGATATCGCCGCCTCCGGCCTCACCAGCGGACAATCCTACAACATCATCGTTTCATTCCCCGGTGCCGGCGGCACAAGCCGCCTCTTTACTGCGACGAATCAATTCCTCGTTCCTTAGGAGATTCCAGACTCACGCTGCAGAGCTGACTCAGGGCGATCAAGCTTGGGAGAGGACGGATTTGACGAGTCCGATGATTGCATCATCATTGATTGGCGCCTAACACTCTTCGAGTAATCGTCGACGCGGCGAGACTCATGCTCCCTCAAAGGAAGCCTTGCCAGGATTGATGATTAATCCGTCACAAGACAACGTATTAGAGAGTCTCACAAACTCTCATGAAACAATCCGACACGCCCAGTAACACATCACGCCGCCAGTTTCTTACCAAGTCCGCCTCTTCGGCATTTGGGTTCACCTTCATCCCGGCCTACCTCACCAGCGCACGGGCGCAGAACAATCCCAAGAAGCCACCTAGCCAGCGGATTAACCTCGGATGCATTGGCGTCGGAGGCCGGGGAGTCTCTGTCGTTGGCGGGCATTGTAACAAAGGCAACGCCACGCCGATCGCTCTTTGTGATGTCGATTTTAAGCGGGGCGGCCCCACCGTCAAAAAGTATCCCGATGTCAAACAATTCAACGACTTCCGGGAAATGTTCGACCAAATGGGGGAGGACATTGACGCCGTTACCGTGGCCACTCCCGACCACACGCACTTCACTGCGGCCATTCAGGCAATGTCACTCGGCAAACACGTCTATGTCGAGAAACCTCTGACGCATACTTTCGAAGAAGCGGAAATCCTCATGCGGGCCGAGAAGAAATTCAAAGTCGTCACCCAGATGGGCAATCAGGGTCACACTTCCGGTGGCTCGGAACAATTCAAGCGCATGGTTGCCGGCGGAGTAGTCGATGACATTGTGAAAATCGAAGCCTGGAAAAGCCCCGGTCTTTGGTTCATGGAGGCCGGAAAACGCATCAAAGGATTCCCCAAAGCCGAGCCCATTCCCGAGTCACTCAAGACCTGGGATCTCTGGTGTGGCCCGCAAGAAGTTAAGGACTTCAGCAGCTTATTCCACACCTTCAACTGGCGCGGCTTCCATCTCTATGGCGGCGGCATGTTCGGCGATTGGGGATGCCACATCATCGATTTCCTCCACAACTATCTGAAGCTTGGCTACCCGACCGAAATCAATCCCGCCGCTCTCGCCGACCACAACCAAATCAGCTTCCCGCTCAGCTCGCACATCAATCTTAAATTCCCCGCCCGCGGCGACAAGCTCCCTGCCGTCGATTTGATGTGGAAAGCCGGTGGTGACTACGCTTCGACCGTCGATCAAAAATATCTCGATCCCAAATCCAAGAAAGCGCCCAACCTCGGAGGCGCTGGAACCCTCGCTCATCGCAAGCAAGGAGACTATCTCGTTCACCGTAATTCCCACGGCGGTCGCTCAAAAATCATCTCCGCGACAAAGCGTGATGACCTCAAGGATGCCATGAATTCCCAAGGACCGAAATTCGATCACATGGAAAGTTTCGTGCAGGCTTGTATGGGCAACGGAAAAACCGACTCACCTTTCAGCGTTGCAGCCCCTCTCACGCAAGTCCTTACTCTCGGTGTCGTCGCGGAGTTCCTCAACGTGAAACTGAAATTCGATCCCAAAACCAAAAAGTTCATCGGCAACGACGAGGCCAACGCCCTCCTCTCCGGCCCCGCGCCGCGCAAAGATTGGGCAGGGCACTACAAGCTGGCCTAAAAATTCCCGGCCACGAACCTGGCGAAACCTGCGAAAACCTTCAGGCCTTCGTATGTTTCGTCTTTTTCGCAGTTTCTATTTCCGCTTTCCCTTCGGCCTCTTTTTCACCGGCAGCTTCTTGTCTTCAATCCGGATCGTCCGATCGAAGTAAACTCCGTAGGGCTGATAATTGTTGTAGGGCACCGCCTCGCGCTTCCACTTGTCCAACTCCTTGTCATAGCGCTTCCGCATTTGATAAAGCGCAGCAGACTTCTGAGGATTATCCGCTTCATTCTTCAGCTCCAGCGGATCGTTTTTGAGATCATAAAATTCCTCAGTCGGTTTCATGTTCTCATCGCCATACCACCAATAGGTGTATTTCTGGGTCTCCGTCACGCAAGTCAAACTATGACTAGCAATCGGACCCCAGACGTTGATGAACGCGAGTTGCTTGTGACCACCGGCTTTGGGATCATCGAGGGTTTTAAGCAAACTTTTGCCATCCATATTTTTAGGAACCGGCAATCCGGCAATCTCCAACATTGTCGGAGCAAAATCAATGTTCCCTGTGAGCTTGCCGCACCGAAGTCCTTTTCCCGCAGTCTTACTCCGCGGATCAAAAATCATCAAAGGCACTCGCGAGGATTCCTCCATCGGTAAAACCTTCGAGCCATATCCATGTGAGCCACAAATGAAGCCGTTGTCGCTGGTGTAAATGATGACGGTATTATCCGCGATCCCTTGCGCTTCCACCTCCTTGCGAATCATTCCCAGCGCCACGTCAATGGCGTGAACCTGTTGGTGATAGGTCGCCATCACTTTGTCGTAATCCTTATCGTAATCCCACGACTCGAAGCGTTCGTACTGCCGGCCAACTTTGCCCTGCGGCGCCATATGTTTACCAAACTCCCGACCGTAGTTCGCGGGCTTAGTGAATTTCTTGCCGGCATAGACGTGATCAAAACGCGGATCTGGCGTCGCCGGTTTATGCGGAGCTTTAAAGCTAACCGAAAGACAGAAGGGCTTCTTCTGCTTCACCGAATCACGAATGACATCCCGGCCAAAGGCTCCGTATGACAAAGTTGAATGCGGAAACTCCTCGGCGTATTTCTTCATCGATTTATTTTTCGACGTGGCATAATTCGTTTGCCCCGGACCTCCGCCCCAAAAATCAAAGTCGTCTTCGCAAAGCCCCTTCCCCTGCACCACAAGACCAAACTTCCCCGCAAAAGCCGTGAGGTATCCCGCTGAGCGCAGCAACTTGGGATAGGACTTTTCCCAAACCTCCGCATGCATATTCCCGTGCTCGAAATTACAACCCGTCTTGTATTCATACATTCCGGTGAAGACATTGGCCCGACTCGCCATACAAATTGCGGTTGTGTTGTAGTGCCGATCAAAGATCAATCCGTCCGCCGCCAACTTGTCCATATTCGGAGTCACAACATCCTTGTTTCCATAAGCCCCCACCGAGTAGGTGCTCTGGTCATCGGCAAAGAGGAAAATAATATTGGGCCGTTTCTCCTCCGCCCAAAGTGAGCAGGGAGCTAAAAGGCAAAAAAGCAGCAAGCGTGAAAATTGAACCATCCCGACAGTCCATATTTAGATTTAGGAGACAGTGCAAGATTTCACTCCTGCTCAACTCTTAACCGGAAAAACCTGCGGGAGCCCGCAGCTGGCGGTGGCGTAAGGCACACCGTGACCAATTCTGTTCCGTCATTATTAGCAACCTGACAAGTTCCATCCCGCATTCTTCTGATCCCCCAAAACTTGCATTCTTCCAAAATTTCAGACAAACAAGCTCCCGATCAACGTATCCATCAACCCATGATTTTAAAATCACTCCTCGCACTCATGACCTCCGCCAGCCTCCTAGCCGCCGCACCTCTCGTTTACGAAGGCACCGAAGGCCCCGGCAAAGGCAAGCACATCGTCTTCATTGCCAACGACCACGAATACCGTTCGGAGGAAACCTGCCCCCTCATCGCCAAGATCCTCGCCAAGCATCACGGCTTCAAATGCACCGTCCTTTTCGGAATGGACGAAGGCGGACACATCAAAGGCGGCGGGACCCCCATCCCGAACATCGACGTCCTCAAGGAAGCCGACCTCCTCTTCTTTTACACCCGCTTCATGAAGCTCCCCGATGATCAGGCCGACGCCCTTGTCGCTTACTTCGAGCGTGGAGGCCCCACCATCGGCCTCCGCACCTCGACTCATTGCTTCAACGGTCAAAAAGGCAAGTGGGCCAAGCTCAACTTCAACTACGGAGGCGACGACTACCGCGGCGGCCTCGGCGAGCAAGTCTATGGCAACACCTGGAATAAGGCACGCGGCCAGAGCCACTACGGCTCCAACCACAACATGGGCGGCACCATTTCCGGCATCGGAAAGCACGCCATCCTCACCGGCGTCAAGCCCATGCATACCTACTCCGGCGCCTACAAATCACAGCCTCCAGCCGACGCCACTCCTCTCCTCGAAGTTCAGGTCCTCAACACCTTCGGACCCAGCAAGAACATCAATAAAGACAGACCTCTCGTCAACGCCGGATGGACCCGCAACTCTTATATCGCACCCTCCGGCGCCAAAAAAGAAGCCCGTGTCGTCTACACTTCCTTCGGAGCCTCCGAAGACGTCCTCGATGAAAACGCCCGCCGCTTTCTCATCAACTCCTCCTTCTGGGCACTCGGACTCGAAGATAAAATCACCGCCGATCTCAACGCCGCCATCGTCGGAAAATTCCAGCCCGCACCCTACACCACCGGTTCTTTCTACCGCACCGGCGTCAAACCCTCCGACCTCGCCGGTTGGGACAGCCAGGTCATGCCCGCCAATGCCAAATACGCCGGCTTCGAAGGCAAGGTAAATCCACGCGCCATGAATGTTCTTAAGAACCGACCCCACGCCCTGAAGGACATCCAACGCCTCCACCCCGACTTCAAGCCCAAGAAGTAGCTGAGATTCCTGACCGCTTGAGCGTTTAACAATTTCTGTTCCCCACCAAATGCCTCCTGCGAAAACTTCGCCGGGAGGCATTTTTCGTTTAGCCCATATTGACCTCAAATCATCGCTGCATCTGGTATATTTGAAATAAGGAGGGCGGTGCTCCCAATACTACCCGGCAAATTCGCAATCAGGAAAAACTTTCCTTCGTCAGGAGCGCGAGCTTCTGCAGCTTGTTGAGGCGATACCTTCGATCAAAGACGCGGAAGTTGTCCTTCTTCATCTTGCCAAGCAGCGTGTGGTAGATCCGGTGCATCACGCGCGGTGCGAGGAGCGCCTTATAGTCCTCTTGTGGCAGAAGCGACGTCGCTCTGGCATAGAGTTCCTCGCAACGCTTGGCCTGGTAATTCATGAACTCCAGAAAGCGCGCATCATGCACCCGCCCGAGAAGATCCTCTTCACTATAGTCAAAGCGCACAAGGTCATCCAAAGGCACATAAA
>NHEN01000166.1 GCA_002172625.1 Verrucomicrobiaceae bacterium TMED86
GAGCATCAGGACTGAGTTCACAAAGATCTACCCTACAGATACGCCAAGCAATAGCCCAAAATTTCGGAGATCTGGGAAATCTCCGGACGAAAAAAGCGACAGTAAGTTCAGCGACTATAAGCTGCTGACCTCGACCTTCAACAAGATTACTCTTTGAGAGAGACGAGGTATTCGATGAGATCGGTGAATTGACCGACGGTGAGGGTGCTGGCGAGGCCGGGAGGCATCATCGAGCTTGTTTGGTGGTCGCGCTTCTTGATATCGACTTCTTTGATCTTGGTCACAATGCCGGCGATATTGCGGAGATCGATCACGCCGTCCTCCTCCTTGGTCACAAAGCCCATATGGACTTTTTTATCATTGGTCGTGATCAGTTCGGTTTGGAATCCCTGGGCTACAACGGCGTTGGGATCGAGAACCGACTGAATAAGGTAATCGCGCGTAAACTTACTTCCGGCAGAACCGAGGTAGGGACCTTTCTGTTCCGCCTTTTGGTCGATGGCGTGGCAGGCAATACAACCCTGGCGAAGATAAAGGGCCTTGCCGTTGGCGACGTCCCCTTTCTGAGTCATGGCCAGTTTGCTCACTTCGGCAGGCTTCACCTTGTCGACCGTCTTACCGCCGCTGGCCTTGGCTTTGGCGAGGAGCTCCTTGGTGTGTTTGGCCACTTCAATGAGAGTGTCGTTATCGCTGTTGATGGCATTCTCGATCTGCTTGTCGAAGCCGGTCATGCGGAGATCGGCGAGAGCGAGGAAGAAGCCTTCTTCACGGGGATTCTTGGCGATCATTTTCATGATCTGACCTTTGGGGCCCTGCTTGACAAGCGGACTTTGCGTCATGGTCAGAAGCGAACGCCAGGCGACGCGACTTTCATAAACACTGCCCTTCGCGGCGATCTTGCGGATGTCTTTGAATTGAAGGAAGAGTCCGCCGCGATTGGTGAACTCGGAGATCTCGCGTTCCAAATCAACAGGATCGATTTTCGTTTCCATCCAGTTTCCGAGGACCCCGATTTCATTGGCAATCCCTTTCCCATCCGGAGCTTTGGATATATTCCGCAAGGCTGCCACCCGGACATCCCAGGGACGTTTGGTATCCTTGGCCGCAGCAGTCAGGAGCTGCACCTGACTAGGATTAGGAAGAGCCGCCATCAGCGCGAGATCGACCGGATCCTGATCACCAAGGTCGAGCTTGGTCACGTCGATACGATTCCTACCAAGAAGCCCGAGAGCTTGCATTTGATCGTCTTTTTTGAATTCGGAGAAGGCTGTTTCGAGAGCCTTCTTAATAGCGGGAGTTTCACTCCATTCTTCGACGAAGAAATATGGACCGCGGTCATCGGGGCGAGTCCCCCACCAAAATTTTAAATCCCACGGCCCTTCCTTGTGGTAGAGACGAGCGAGGGCACCGAAAAGCGGAATCTTGTTTTTGCTGGTGGCTAGTTGAGCGATAAGGGAGGAAATGACGCCGGGATTGTGAAGACGCTGAAGCGCCTGGAGAGCGACGGCATGGTCGGCATTTTTCAGGAGCACGTCGATTTCGGCGATCGCAACGAGAGCCTGAATGCAGGTGTGCTTAATTCGCTCATCATTGGTGACGGTCGCCAAATTGATGAGAGCCTCGGAACTTCCTGACGCTTTCTGCCCCAGACGCATCAGACCTATGACAGCCTGCAGTTGGAGACGAGGAGAAGAACTGCCAAGGAGCTTTGAAAAGGTGCCGGGAGAAACTTTGTCGAGACGTCCCTTGCGGTCGCCGAGTGCGCGGAGGACGAACTCACCCAAATTGGGAGCTGCAAGACCACAGGCCTTCAAATTTTCGATTACCTTGTCATCTTTTAATTGCGCAATGGTGAAGATCGCCGCGACGCGACTGGCCTTGCTGTTCTTTTTGTCGCCAACGACGGCAATGAGACCTTCGACATCCTTAAAATCTTTCCGGGAGAGAAGCTCCCGTTGGGCTTCGAGACGACGCACCGCGGAGGGATCTTTGTGAAGCGCAACCAGTTGGGCATTTGAAAGCTTGGCGAACTTGGGAAGCGGGGGAGCTTTGAGACCTTTCTTGACGATCTTCTGAAGCATGCCGACTTTCTTGCCTTTGCCGGCGAATTTGAATCGACCATCACGCCAGTCGCAGACGTAAAGATTACTGCTGCCGTCGACATCGATATCCACTGCACGAACGAGGTCCAGGAAGATAGACTCTTTCGCTTTGAAATCGGCGCCTTTTTCGGTGAGAGCATCGTGGTAAATCTTACCGGTAGTCCAATCACAGTTGAGAAACATTTCGGGAAGACCGGGCTCGGCAAGATAAAGAGCCCCGGTGCCACTACCGCCCCCAAGGTCGAGCATGGGCTTGACCGCTTCGTCTATAAAATTCTTATAGAGACGCGGATAGCCGTGATCCGATCCGTTGGTGAAGTGATGCACGCGGATGTTCCATCCTTTTCCGTCGTTGGTGTTGTCGCGGGTAAAGAGGTCAAGCGTCGGACTGATCGCCACGTCGCAGATGTTGCGCGTGTTATAGGAATAGACTTCCAACTCGGTGCCATCGGGACGCACCCGGGCTACTCCCCCACCGTGTAATCTTACGACTTTGCCATCTGTTCCTTGAGTGTCTTCCATGCCAAAGTCACCCACTGCGATGTAGAGCCAACCATCGATGCCCATGCGACAGCCATTGGTGGTGTGATCCGATCCACGCGGATGGCGAAGACCGAATCCAATGTTTTCTAGAAGGACTTTGTGTTCATCGGCCACGCCGTCTCCGGTGGTATCGCGGAACGAGCTGAGAAATGGCGGATGAATGAGATACAGCGTGTCGCCGACGAAGTGCCCTCCCCTCGGGCTGTCAACGTTGGGCACAAAATCCTTGAAACTGTCCGCCTTGCCGTCGCCATTGGTGTCGCGGCAGGAAACAATCTTACCCATGTTCTTCTCCTTACCGAGCGAGCCGTTGTAGTCGACCGAGACATACACCGTCCCATCAGCGGCGGCGGTGAGTGCGGTAGGGTATTCAACATCGAAGGGTTCGGCCCAATTGCTGAGTTCGAATTCGGGGGGCAAGGCGAGAGCCGGAGCAGCGAAGAACAGGAGCAGGGATGATTTCATGGAATGGTGGAACTTAAGACGGAGGAAGTTGATTGATTCTTCCAATGAGCGCGAGATACCAGCATTGTTCGCGCATGCGCAAAGCTTTTTTACTCGGAGCCGGACTGGGGACTCGCCTGAAGCCCCTCACCGACACCCTGCCAAAGCCCCTCATTCCCTTCGCCAACCGGCCCTTGATCACCCATGTGATGGATCACTGCATCGCGGCCGGCATCACCGACTTTGCGATCAACACCCACCATCTCGCCGAAGCCTGGGATGTGGCTTTTCCCGACGGAACCTACCGCGGAGCCTCCCTGTCCTTTTTCCATGAGCCCGTCCTCCTCGAAACCGGCGGCGGCATCAAAAACATCGAAGAGTGGATCAATGGTGACCCGATTCTCGTCTACAATGGCGACATCATCACCGACCTCCCAATCGACCGCCTTATCACGGGCCACATGGGCTCGAATAATACCGCCACACTCGCGGTGCAGCCCCACGGACCCGCTCTCCACCTCGCCATTGAGGGCCGCCGAATCACCGATATTCACGGCAAAGTCGCGGAATTGACCGGAACCCACCAATTCACGGGAATCTATTGTATCGACCCGGAAATTCTCGATCTCATTCCCGCCGGAGAGAAAATCTCCGTGATCCCGGCCTTTCTGGAATTGATCAAGCGCAATGAGCTCGGCGCCTATCTCGTCAAAGGCGAACCGCGCTGGCTCGATCTCGGAACGCGCGAGGCTTACCTCAAGGCCAGCCTTGAAATGACTCCCGAAATCCACCCCACCGCGCAAATCGACGGGACCGTCACTAATAGCTGGGTCGGCGGGAATTGTCGTATCGAGGAGGGCGCTACCGTGGAAAATTGCATTCTCTGGCCCGGAACAACGGTTTTGCGGGATGCGCAATTGACAAATTGTATCGTTCACAGCACTTCCCCCGCATCTGGTCGTCATCTCGATGCCGACCTGTAAATCTTATCACACCTCACGATGCCAGCCGACACTCTTCTCACCGCCGTCCGCGCTCACCTCGACCTCGCTCCGACTCATAAGGTTCTCATGGAGCCGATCCAGAAGGGTGCCTCCGGCCGCACCATCATCCGGATCACCGCCGAAGACCACCCGAGCTTCATCGGGGTGCACTACACTCTCGAACGTTCCGACAACGCTAACTTCCTCCCCGTCGCGGATTTCCTTACCGCCGCCGGGTTGAACATCCCAAAAGTTCTTTATGACAATATCCGCCGCCAGGTTGCCCTCGTCGAGGATTTGGGCGATACCGATCTCCTCTCGTTACAGGATAGTCCCTACGAGGACCGTGAGCCCTTCTACCGTTCCGCCTTTGAGCAACTCGACACACTTCTTTACACTCGCCCACCGAAGGACTTCGAACTCCAGCCGATTTTCGACGAACCACTTTACCACTGGGAGCAGGATTATTTCCTCGAGCACTACGTCGGCACTCATCTGGGAAAAGATCCGGAGGCTCTCCGCGACGACCCCGCCCTAGCCGCTCTTCGCAAGCGCCTCGGCGCCACCGCGCCCCACATGATTCACCGTGATTTCCAATCGCAAAATCTCCTCCTCAAGGACGGCAAGGCATTTATCATCGACTTCCAGGGACTTCGCATGGGGCGCCAGGAATACGACCTGGCCTCCCTCCTCTACGATCCCTACATGAATCACTCTAAGGAGGATCGCGACAAGATGCTCGAGCTTTGGGAAGACGTCACCGAAGACGCCCCCATCGAACCGCTTCTCAGGGACTGCGCCACCCAGAGACTCATGCAGGTCCTAGGAGCCTTCGCAAATCTCGGTCACAATAACGATCTCCCCTGGTATCTTGAGCAAATCCCCGCCGCCGAGGCTTTCCTCAAGGAAGTCATTGACGACACCCCGCTCGAAGACTCCCTCGGTCCTATCCTCGACTAGTGATCTGAGGACTGCTAGGGATGGCCTCAGTGAAGCGCTTCTCCTCACCTCTCTCGACCTTTGTGATTCCGGTACTGGCCGGATTGCTGATGGCGTGGGGAATCGGATATCTGCCTTTCCTGGCTAAACTGGAGTATTCGGCTTTTGTGTTTCCAAAGAAGTTCTCCACAGATCCTCATCTAGCTCTTCAAGATATTGAAACCGAGAAATTCGTTGTGAGCGTCTACGACATTAGCTCCAAATATCGTCCGAAACTTAACTTGGAGTCCTATGCCCTCGACAGTGAAACAGCCGCCATATTTGGGCGCTCTGACCTCACCCCAGCCAACTGGGTATTCCTCATCAACAGCATCCGGGAGGCCGGTGCCGAACATTTGGTCATCACGAAATCCTTGTCATGGGAGAATACCGACGAGTTGGTTTTGCGGGCGATCCAACACGAACTGTCACAACTGGATTCCTTCGCAATAGGGATTGACCTTCAACGAGGTCCCATCACTCAGGAATTTCCAAGCTATTTGGAGGGATCAGTCATTCAATCCCCTGAAGACGCCGTCCTTGATGAAATTCCCAGAATCAATCAAATAGGATCGCATCCATCGATCGAAGCTCCGATTTACGGCTTCACCCAACTTGAAAACATTCATCCTGATGAAGAGAGTGACACGATCGAACTCCCGCTCTTAGTCCGCTGGAATGACAAACTGCTCCCCTCTCTGGAGCTCGCATCCCTCATGGCTCAAAATAGGTCGAATCCTAATAACGTCTTCTGCCTTCCCGGAAAAGCGCTGCTCCTGAAGGGCCAATCCCTAATCATCATCCCGATCGACAAAACGGGTCGCACCTCGATTCCTCTAAAAAAGCTCAAAACTCCCTCTTCTGCGAAATTGCTGGAATCAACGGAGAACACTCCTCCCATCGTAGCNCTGATCCCAGAAAACAGCTCCCCTCAATTACAACAATTTCCTTTNTCCNTCCAATACCTCGATTCTCTCAAGCCGCAAAGANCCTCGGACCGCTACTCACGCCTTCCCNTCTGGAAAGAGACCGCCTTCCTCGGGATCTTCGTCCTTATCCTCCACCGCCGAAAATGGTGGCTCTCCACCGTCGCCGCGCTGACCTACTTCGCCTTTCCCTTCAGCACCGGCGAATGGCTCCTCTTTTCCCCTCCCCTCACCGCGGCTCTCGCCTTTACCGCTCTCAAAATCCGCGGCACCAGAGATCCAATCGAAGACTCCACACCCTCCGAGTCTCCTGTTGAAATCGAAGAACCTGTCGAAGATCCCGAACCCCCGCTCCCTGAGGTCCCGGTCAAAGAATCCGAAAACTCCCCGACCAACAAGCTCCCGAAGCGCCATTCCTCCTCCAGTCGTCAGGCCACGTCCTCGAGGGAGCGCCTCGCAAAAAAGAGGAGCGGTCATTAGTCGCGAGCTTTCCGCTTTCCCCCTGCCAATTCACCCGCTAGTCATAAGCCATGCGCGACGACGTTCAGCAACTGCTCAGCCTTCAGAAAATTGATCAGACGATTCAATCCCTCAACAAGGAACTCGTCAAAATCCCCCAACAACAAGAAGCTGCCAAGGAGCGTCTCGCCAACGACACTGCTGCCGTCGCAGCCGCCAAAAAGGCTTATCAGGAAAACGAAGTTGCCATCAAAAATGTCGAACTCGATATTGGCACCCGCAAGGAGACCGTGACTAAGCTGAAAAACCAGCAATTCGAAACCAAGAAAAACGAGGAATACACCCGCCTCGGCAGCGAAGTTACCCGCTACGAAGAACAAATCGACGAGTTCGAAACCCAGGAGCTTGAACTCATGGAAGTAGCCGACCAGCGAAAGTCCGACATCGCGACAGCCGAAGAGGCCCTCGGCAAAACCCAGGCCCTCGTTGACGAAGAAATCTCCGGTCTCGAAGCCCGGGCCACCCAGTACAAGGAACAACTCGCCGAAGCTGAAAGTCAACGCGCGCAAGCCGCCGAGGGACTTGAAGAGGATCTCATGGACACCTACAATCGTCTTTACGACAAACGCGAAGGCGCCGCCGTCGCAGCAGTCACGCGCGAGCGCAGTTGTAAGTCCTGCCACGTCCAGGTCACCCCGGCTACCTACGCCCTCGCACAATCCGGCGAAGCCATCTCGCACTGCGACAACTGCGGAGCGATCCTTTACCCCGAGTGATTTTTTAAATCATCCAACGCAGCCGAGAAATCCGACCCGCGAAATTCGAAGCCTTCGTTTTTCAACCGAGTGCCTTTGACCCACCGGCTCTTGAGAATGAGCTTAAAGTGTTTCGCCGACGAAATTTGAACCAAACCAAGTAGTAAAAAGAAAATCATCTTCATGCCTAACCTCCCGGCTAGGCCTCCCACCCCACTTCCCACGACAGCCAACAAGCTGGTTTGAGCCCCCTCCAGTTTTCCGAAAACCTGGAGATCTGGGACCCGAACATCGCTATCCAAGTGTCTTCTTCAAACAATGGCGACGGCACCGCAACTGAAGTCTGGCGCGCTCCCCTGCCCACCAGCACCGAATCCCATTGGTTTACCCGGCTTCGAGTCACCAACTAGCTTGACCCTCACTCAACTCTCGAGCATCTGCCAGCAATACCACTGCATCCTTGGAAGATGGAAAGGTCCTTTAAACTGGTTCCCCTTCACCGGAGAGGAAACCCTTCCATCTCGGTGGAGATAGCCAAACCATTCTCCATGCTCTTTATCAGGAAAGACCTTGTGGGCATACTCGTGAATGTCGCGGTGCCATTGGGCATACTTTTCATCTCCGGTCAGCTGATACGCTAAAAGAGTCGCAATGATGGCCTCGCACTGGGGCCACCAGAACTTCATGTCGTGCCAATATTCCTGCACCGGTTTTTCGTAAACATCCTTGAAGTAAATAATCCCGCCGTGCTCCTGGTCCCAGCCGCGCTTCCACATGTAGTCGAGCATGCGACACCCCAAATCGATGAGACCGGCATCATTCCCCCGTCGCTTCGCTTCGTCCAAAATGAACCAAGCGCCTTCGATGGCATGGCCCGGATTCAATGTCCGCGCATCAATGTGATCGACGATCTCTCCATCCATCCCGATCTGTTCCATGACACACTCAATGTCGTCTTTCACAAACTTCCGAATCTCTTCAATAAACCCGTCGATCTTGCGCTCCGCCAACTCATCACCTCCGTTCGCGACTAACACCTGCGCCACTTGCAAAAAGATCATCGGCACCCCGATTCCTTTCAAAGGGCGCTCGTCCGTGCACTTGGGCTCTCCCGGAGAGACCCGCCCCTCGGCATAGTCCATACACTTCGCAAAGAGCACCCGGGCTTCTTCAAGCCAGGACTCTTCGCCCGATGCCTTGCCATAAGCCGCAAAGGCCATAATCGCAAAGGCTTCCGAAAAATAATACCGCCGCTTCCGCAAGGGCTTCCCTTCCCGCGTCACCAGAAAAAACATCCGTCCGTCTTCATCGAAGCAATGCTCCTTTAAAAACTCCACCCCACTCTTGGCCGCCGACAACCATTCATCCCGCTTCTCAACGGTGTTGCACAAGGTCGCCAGCATCCACGCAAAGCGACCTTGCAACCAAACCGACTTATCATCGTCGATCAGACTCCCGTCACGATCTCGCATCGCGAGATACCCACCAGATTCTTGATCAACAACCTCCGGCAACCAAAATGGCAGAGTATCATCCAACAAACTCGCCCGATAAAAATCCCGCAACCGACCTAGCTCTTCTTTGGAGTATCCGCTCATTACTCTTTCTGAGTCCAAATTGTCAGCCCGGCAACCTCCTCATCAGTCGCCCGCAGCACGAAGCCCAATACGATTCCTGCCACTAAAGTCGTCAGGAACCCCACGGCCCCATAAAGCAAAGGCATTATATCAACCACGCCGGCTTCATTCAGAAAATACACCGTCACGACACTCGCTACACCACTGATTAAAGCCAGCAATCCGGCTCGTCCATTTGGCCTCCGTGAAAAAATCCCCAAGGCGAACAATCCTCCCAAGGGCCCGAGCGCAAAACCAATGAAGCGATTGAATAACATGAAGACGCCATCGGTTCCCATTTTTGCAAGGAGACACGACACTCCAATCCCGACAACCCCCAGTGTGATCACGACCCACTTCGCCACTTTAAGCCTTCTCTCATCAGAGCTTTCAGGCTTCAGCAAGCGCCCATAGACATCCGTCACGAAAGCCGTCGCTACCGAATTCAAAGAACTCGAGATCGTCGACTGCGCCGCCGCGAAAACTCCCGCGATAATTAAACCCGCTACCCCAACCGGAAGGTTCTGCATGATGAAAAACGGCAGCACACTATCCGTCTTCGGAAGCGCCGGGTCCATCAACTCGGGCTTGCTTTGGTAAAAGACATACAAGGCGGTTCCCAGACCAAAAAAGATCGCCGAGCCCACCAGAACCATCACGATATTCATCCAGAGCGACTTCGCCGCTTCCTTCTCGGAGGAAGTCGTTACGTAGCGCTGTACCACATCCTGCCCCGAGGTATACGATGGTAGGTTCGCCAACATAAAGGCCACGAACAACACAAAGCCCGAAGTCGATCCCTTACTAATTGAGATATCGCTCAGGCTCCAACTCGCCGCAATTCCTTTCCCCTGCTCACTCATCGCCGAGCCAATCGCACCCATCCCGCCATCCACTTGCGAAACAACCAATCCAAAACATAAAAGAGCACCCCCGATCAACACAATCGCCTGAATCGCATCGGTCCAAACCACCGCCTCAATCCCTCCCATCACAGTATAGATCACACATAAAACTCCAATCACGGTGATCGCCGCGTAGATATCGATATTGGTCACACTCGAAAGCGCCAGCGCCGGAAGATAGAGCACAATCGCCACCCGTCCGACGTGGAAGAGCATAAAGGTCGCACTTCCGATCACCCGTGTCGCAACATTGAATCGTTTTTCCAAATACTCATAAGCGGTCGTGATATTCAACCGCCGGTAGAAGGGCAGGTAAAACATTACCACCAAAGGCACAATAAGCAGAATCGGCCACTGCCCGATATAGCCGTTCCAATTCGTGGCATACGCCGTCCCCGGCACCGCCATAAAGGTGATCGCCGACAACATCGTCGCAAAGATCGATAACCCGGCCACCCAGAAGGGAATCCTTTGCCCGCCCCGGAAATAAGCCTCGGTTGACGAAGCGGCCTCCCTCTTCATGAACCAATATCCAATTGCCACCATCCCCAAAAGATAAACAACGACCACAATCCAATTCACTATCCCAAAGCTCATCTTCGTCCCCCCCACTCCCGCAATCAACACCTGCGGAGATCTCACTCCTGGTTTGATCTCACCCGTTGGCAAAATCGCCTTTCCATCCCAAAACACCACCGGAGTCGTCACCGGAGCGAAGGTTCCATCGAGTGGCAAACTCCCCGCCTCGGCCCAGCGATCCGTCACGGTGTTATAGGAAAGAATTGAGGCCGGAAACCCGGGATGCGCCATCCCCTGCCCATTAAGTTCCGGTCGAGCGGCAACTTGCTCCCGCAAAAACTCCACCGGCACACCTCCCAGCATCAACAAAGAGCTCGCCCCCACCGGCACCGCCATCGACGGAGCCGCCGATCTTGCTTCAGGAAGATCCGCCAGTTGCTTCCACGTTCCCTCAGCGACATTCAGCGCCCAGCAATCCTTCAAAAAATCCAATCCAAAAATCCGATCTTCTTGCTCCTCTTCACCCTCCGCCAAATCCCGACCACCAAAGAGATAAAACTTCCCACCCTGCCCGCCACCAGTGGCATACATCCGCCCACGAGCTTCCTCCGGCCAACTGAGTTCATTCCACTCCCCCTCACTAAACCGATACATCATTCGACCAGTCACTTCCCCATTCGTTCCCGCTCCGACTAAAATATCCTCACCCACCACTCCGGATACCCCTTCGGCAATCACCTCCGGCAATGACGCTTTCTTTTCAAAGCTCAATTCCCCCCCCGACATTGTCACCTCTAAAACATCCGCAACACATCCCTCATCATTCTTTCCGCCCATGAACAAACTGGCCCCACTCTCCAAACTCACCGACATGCCATAGCCGATCTTCGACGGCAACTTTACCTCCGATACCTGCCACTCCCCACCTTTCTCTAAAGGCAGAACATAAACCGCATCGTAGTAAACTTTCTTTCCATCCTCCCACGGTCGTCCCTCCGGAAAATTCGCACCCCCGGCAACCACAAGAAATTCCTCGCCGCCCTCCTTCACGATTCCGGAGTAGACTCCGGCAAATCCTTCACGATCCGGTAGATCAGGAAGCCGGTCCCAGGTCAGAGCTCCCCACACCGGAGCCCAAGCAAACAAACAGAGAATGAGTATGAGCTTCATCGGACACTCACCTGACTATCCTGACCAACCCACTCGAACCAACCCATCTTTCCCAACTCCGCTCGTAATGCCGCAATCTGTTCCGGACTGGCTGGATCGATGGGACGTCGAACCGGGCCGCAATCAATCCCCACCATCTGCATCATCACCTTCAAGGAAGATCTCCCGCAGATCCCGAACATCGCTCCGATCATTTCCAGCGCACGAGATTGCCAAAGCCGGGCTTCTTGCAAATCTCCCGACTCCACCGCATCTCTCACCCGATCATAAATCGGCGCGGCATAGTTGTAAGTACTCCCGACCGCCGAACGAAACCCCTGCGCCACCGCCATAAGATAAGCCTCATCCGATCCCGCCAAGAATTCCAATCCCGGGCCCACTTTCTCCAACAAAGGAAGATTATGAAGCGACCCTCCATCGGAATACTTGATCCCGCAAAAGGTCGGCAAGCGATCCATCGCCCGGTCCGTCAACTTCATTGGATCTAAATTCACCCCGGACAAAAAAGGAATGTGATAATAATAAAAGGGCGTCCTCGCAGCTGCCTCAACAATCGGCAACAAGCCTTCCACCAACTCTTTTTCGCTGCTCACTTTGAAATACCCGGTCGGCGTCGCCGAGACCGCATCCGCTCCGATCGCTTCTGCATGACCCGCCAGCTCAGCAGAAGCCCGCAAGCTATTGTGCCCCACTTGCACGAAGGTTTTCAAACGCCCCTTGGCCACTCCAACATAAGCCTCAGCCACAGCCCGCCGCTCCTCGTCCGTCAAAGACATCCCCTCGCCGGTGCTCCCCGCGATATAGATCCCTGTGATCCCGTTCGATTCCAAATGATCCACAATCTGCGGAACAATCCCCAAATTCAAATCGCCCCGATCATCCATCGGCGTCACCACCGCCGCCACCAGCCCACTCATATTTAAAGGATCCATTTTCAAAAGTCTTCCTGAGTATCTCCGTCAGGACAAGATTCGACCTTCAAAAAATGGTCTACTCTCCCAACCAGTGACCTTAAAGCATGCCACAAATCCCGCACCGTCAAGCCCTCCCAGTCCAAGCTCCCTTGCCCCGCCACCTCATATAAGCTCCGAAAACCACCCTCTTCTAACTTCCACCCCGCAGAATTTCCAGCGGCGGGTGGCTTGTGACTCCCCGGCTCAGAGCAAGACCACCAAGCACCGAGATCCCCATCACGGCTCCAAAGACTGTGAAAAGAAGCATCGCATCCGGCCATGGCGAAGCATCAAACACGGAGGTCGCCAGCGCGGCGTTCGCCGCTACGGCCAACAATACTCCGGTGAGGGCGGTGAGAAACCCCAGCGTGGCATACTCAATCACAAGGATCCTGCGGACTTGCTTCGCCGAGGCACCCAATGTTCTCAAGAGCACGCTCTCTTTCAATCTGACGTCACGGCCATTCAACAAAGTTCCTATCAAGATCGGCAATCCCGCCAAGACCGTGAACCCGGCCAGAATGGTAACACCCGTCGAAATCTTTCCGAGAATATCCCCAACCATCTCAAGAATTTGAGTCAAATCAATCGCGGTCACGTTCGCGAATTCCCCGGCTAATTTACGCTGAAGATCTCCCGAAGCTTCCGGCGTCGGAGTCCGGGTGGTCACGACATTGAACCCCGGAGCCTCCTCTAACACGCCCGGGGGAAAGACCATAAAGAAGTTGAGATTGAATCGACTCCAATCAACCCGCCGGATACTCGTCACTTTTGTTCGAATGGGAATCCCCTGCACGTCCATCGTAATCTCATCGCCGATACTCACTTTCATATCCCTTGCGATCTTCTCCTCCAGCGACAGCGGCACGATGTCTTCAATATCGGCTCGCTCGGTGGCAAGTTCACCTGCGATCAGCGTCTCGGTGAAATTCAATTGATCACGATAGGTCGAACGAAACTCCCGCCTTCCCACCCAACGAGGCACGTCTTTGAGATCACCCACCTCGACACCACGAATCGACTGAATCCGCATCGTAACCATCGGCGTGGCCTCCAAAACAGGCAATTCCTCACCTGCCAAAAGCGCCTTCACGCCGGCCACTTGATCGGGTTGCACATCGATCAGATACAAATTCGGGCTCTCTTCTGATTGCTGCAGACTGAGTCGATCATTCAAGAGCTTCCCCGCTGAGAGAATCGTTACGAGAAGGAATGTCCCCAATCCAAGCGAGAGTAAAAACAAGAGCGTTTGATTGCCAGGCCGATGCAGATTAGAAACACCCTGCCGAATGATGTAGGGCCAGCGAGCACTCACCACACGACGACTCATCGCCATCAAACCGCGCGCCACTCCCACTAAAACCAGAAAGGCCACCACGATTCCTCCCACCATCGCAAATGCGTCCTTCCAGCTTGGATCATTTCCATAAGCCACCATCACCAGCAGCCCCAACAACAATCCATAAACCGGCAATGCCCGAAGAAAGCTTCCTTTCAAAGTGGCTCCACTTCGCAAAGTAACCGCAGGAGAAACCTCCCGGATCTTCATTAATGGCAACAAGGCAAAGCCGCAACAAACAGCAAAGCCCATCGCCGTGGTCTGACCCACAACCAGCCACTCCGGTGTTGGACTCACCGAAACCGGCAATTTATGCCCAAGCGCTGTCAGTAATCCCGTCTGCATGCCAATTCCAAGACCGGCCCCGATCAACGCACCCAACAAGCCCAGCGCAGTCGCCTGCGCAAAATAGATCCCGAAGGCCAAATTTCCCGGACAGCCAAGACAACGCAAAATCCCAACCGTCTGAATTCGCCTCGTGACATGCGCATGCACCGCACCTGCCACGCCGATTGCTCCCAGAGCCAATGAAGCCAGCGCAATCAAACCCAAAAACTTTTGGAAGAAGTCGAGCGCCTTCCCCAAATTCTCACGACGATTTTCCGGCGTTTCCATGCGCCACCGGGTGTCAGGAAAACCCTCACGCACCTTGTCTTTCAGCTCACGCGACCCCGGCGCATCTGGAATTTCCAGATGCACTTGATACCCCGCCATGCTATTTTTTCCCAGCAGACCACTTCGCTCGATATCTGCCAAATTGACATAGGCCTCCGGCGCAAATCCACTAAAGCGACTCCCTCTTGGAGCGGGCTTGTCAACCACGCCGAGAATTTCTAACTGTATCCCGCCAACCTCAACCCGATCTCCCACCGCGACCGAAAACTGATCAAGGATCGACGGCTCTACCAGGACGCCACCTTCCTTCTGTAACCTTTCCCAGGCCTCCGCCGGGCGGGTTTCTACCTTTCCATAAAATGGATACCCCCCCTCGATCCCTCGCACTTGCATGAGACGGGCTCCTTCTTCAGGGAGAAATCGCATCATCGATGGAAAACTAATCTCCCGGCTCACCCGGCTCGCCATCTCAGCAAGCCTATCGACTTCTTCAAGAGTGATCTCCTTGCGCGAAGAAACCCGCAGATCCGACCCAAGAAGTGACTTCGCCTCTGACTCGATCCCCCGCTCAACACTCGTCTTCAAAGAGTGAATCGCCGTCAGCGCCGCAATCCCCGAAACAATTGCCAGAGAAAAAATGACCAAGCGTAATCGCTGCGAGCGACTATCCCGCCAAGCCATCCGCCAGACCCAGGGATGAAACAAGGCTGACCACAGGCTCCGTGGCAGGGGCTTCTTGTTAGACGATGGCATTCTCTTCCTCCGAAACAATGGTTCCTCCGCTCATCGTTACCACCCGACGCGCTTTCTCGGCCAGAGCAGGATCATGCGTCACCAGAACCAAGGCCGTCCCGGCTTCTCGATTCAAACGAAACAACATCTCCACAATAGGCCCACTCGTTCCCGAGTCCAGGTTCCCCGTCGGTTCATCAGCAAAGAGAATCTTGGGGCGGTGAATAAACGCCCGCGCCAAAGCCACCCGTTGTTGCTCCCCTCCGGAAAGCTGCAAGGGATAGTGATCAAGCCGATCCCCCAGACCTACTTCCGTGAGTAATCTTTCCGCCTCCGCCTCTTGTCCGGACTCCCCACGCAACTCCAACGGCACCAGGACATTTTCGATCGCGGTGAGCGTTGGGATCAATTGGAAGCTTTGAAAAACAAATCCCACCAAACGATTCCGCAAAGCCGCCCGCGCATCCTGATCCAACAATTCAATAGCCTGCCCATCCAACTCCACCGATCCTGCGCTGGCATCATCCAAGCCCGCACACAATCCAAGCAAGGTCGTCTTGCCACTCCCCGAAGGCCCGACAATTGCCAGCGTCTCTCCTTCTTCAAGACACAGATCAACATCCTTGAGCACGGTGAGATCATGGCTCGCAGTCTGATGAATTTTCCGCAAACCGGTGACCTTCAGGATGGGTCGTTTGACAGTGCTCGTTGTGGATTCTAGACTAGCGGTCGATGGAGATGACATTTCGGAGGAAAGTTTTTTTAGGCCTATTGCTAAGCTTTGGTAGTGCAATATTCGCAGAGGAATCTCCGAATGCAACCGATACGGAGAAACGCATCGTCATCCTGGGGGATAGCATCACCGTCGGCTACGGACTCAGCCCCAAAGAAGCCTACCCTGCCCTCCTTCAGAAAAAGATCACCAAAGCCGAACTCCCCTACACCGTCGCCAATGCCGGAGTCAGCGGCGACACCACCGCCGGTGGCCTGCGGCGCGTTCATTGGGCCATGGCCAAAGGAGCCGATGTCCTCGTCATCGCCCTTGGCGGCAACGACGGCCTTCGCGGAATCCCTCCCGGCGAAACCAAAAAGAACCTCCTCGGAATCATCACCAAGGCCCGCGCTAAAAATCCAAAAATTAAAATCCTCATCGCCGGCATGCAAATGCCCGACAACATGGGCCCTAGGTTCACGGCAGCCTTCAAGACCCTCTTCCCCGATGTCGCCAGTGAATCCAAAGCCACTCTCATCCCCTTCCTCATCGAAGGCGTCGGCGGCGTGGAAAAACTTAACCAAGAAGATGGCATCCACCCCACGGCAGAAGGGCAAATAAAAGTCGCCGACAACGTCTGGAAATTTCTCCACCCAGTGATCTCGCCCTGATTTCTATCCCTCCACCTCAATCCCAAGCTCCTTCAGCAACAGCGCATCCAGATCTCCCTCCCCCGGCGACAAGCACTCCGACCTCCCCAGCTTCACAATTTGCACCTTCAGATCCGTTTCCCCAATCGCCAGAAAAAGATCCCGCCCCACAGGAAGCCCGCCATATCTCGTCGCGATCACTCTACCCATAAAGCGTCCATCCCCACCCTCACTCGTCATCATCTCTCCGGACTCCGAGGTAAGTCCCTCAAAATTTGCGCCAATCGCCGCGTCGATGTATTGCTGAATTTCCTGAGTCGTCATGAAGTATCCCTGCGACCACGATCTTCGTCACCGCTCCTCCAAAATCAAGCTCCTCTTGGCATCAAACTCGCCGGAGCCTCTGGTGACATCAAGAGCGCGAAAGAAGTTTCCTCAACCAAGCTCCGCGACACGCCCTACGTCCCTTCCCCCCTCTACAAAGGCCTCTCCAGCCCTCGTCGCTCGATTGCCTGAGTGAAGGGAAAAGCGCTAAGTAGTGAATATCGTCTCGACCTTCCCCCCCAATAACACGATGAGGGGGCCAGCAAATGAAGAGCCCATTGATCATCACCCAGGGAGACCCGGCCGGAGTAGGTCCGGAGCTGGCTTTGCAGGTGCTTTCGGAAGATCGATCCGGAGATTTAAAACTCCTTGGATGCCGTGAACTTCATCGCAAGATTGCAGAGCGCCTTTCTCTCCCATTCAATCCTGATCAGATTATCGACCTTCCTCTCGAAGGTGAAATCGAACCCGGAAAAGTTTCGGCGCTCTCTGGTAATCATTCCTTCCGCTGCCTTGAAGCGGCTGTCGAAGGCGCTTTGGCCGGCAACTATTCCGGAGTGGTGACTAATCCCATCCACAAGGAAGCCTGGCATCTCGCCGGACATCCCTTCCCGGGACATACCGAGTATCTCGTCGAGAAAACCAATTCGCCGCGCCACGCCATGATGCTCACCTCCGACGAGATCACCTGCGCATTGGTCACGACCCATGTTGCTTTGGCCGATGTTCCCGATCTCCTCGAAGCCGATCGGATGCTGGAAGTCATCGAACTCACCCACGAAGCGATGAGCGCCATCAAAGGACGCCCAGCCAAGCTTGCCATGCCTGGACTTAATCCCCATGCGGGTGAAGCCGGACTTTTTGGTCGCGAGGAAATCAACCTCATCATTCCCGTTTTGGAACAAGCCCGCGCGAAGGGCATCGACATCATGGGCCCGATATCACCCGACACGGCATTCCTCCCGACCCTACGAAAAACCATCGATGCCTACGTCTGCACCTACCACGATCAGGGACTCATTCCGCTCAAGACGCTGGCATTCGATCTCGGAGTCAATGTCACCCTGGGTCTTCCCATCGTGCGCACCTCCGTCGATCACGGCACCGCTTTCGATCTGGCCTGGCAGGGAAAAGCCCGTGCTACGTCTCTGCAAGAAGCCGTCAAGCTCGCTCGGCGACTATGCCTCTAGCCAATCACCGGACTCCACGACGGGATATCCTTCGACGCCTTTGAGCCATTCGTAGATCCAGACATTGAGCGGCTCTCCTTCAAAGCTCACTTCGACCTTCACGCGATGATACTCGCCGTTGCGTTCGTCTTCCAACCCGATGCCTTCGAATTCATCGAGCTCATTCATCAACTCAGACCCGACTTCGTAAACCTCCCCCAACACCACAGACCCACCTCCTAAGACGAGCCCGGGATACCAATCGATCTTCACGAGAGTCCCCGCCACTTCAGCAGGCCCAAGCCACTGCGCGCCCTTCATTCGCCAATCATTGGAAGCTCCCTTACGAAGAGCTCCATAGACAAAAATCAACTCACTCACCGTCGTTCAAGATCTTGGACATCTCCACTTTCAGATCATCAATCCCGTCGCCCTCCATCGCGGAAATCGGAATGATGGGCACTTTGGGGAATCTATTTTTGAAGATCCCAAGATTCTCATCCGCTCCTTCAAGATCCATCTTATTGGCGACCACCATCCAGGGGAATTTCGCGAGGTCTTCGTCATAGAGCTTAATCTCTTTACGAAGAGTCTGAATATCCTCGATGGGATCACGCATTTCGCTCCCCGCGATATCGACGACAAAAAGCAAAACACGACAGCGCGTGATATGACGAAGAAACTCATGTCCCAACCCGCGATTGTCATGAGCACCCTCAATGAGCCCGGGAATGTCCGCCACGGTGCAACGTGACGAACCACCATCCAGGCTCACCACTCCAACCTGCGGAGTGAGCGTGGTAAATGGATAGGAAGCGACCTTCGGTTGTTTCGCAGAAATCTTGCCCAGTAATGTCGACTTGCCGGCATTCGGAAAACCAACCAGGCCAATGTCCGCAATACGACGAAGTTCGAAATAGAAAATCCCTTCGCTTCCCTCGGTTCCGAGTTCCCGTTCCTGGGGAACTTGATTAGTTGCAGATCTAAAGTGGAAATTCCCCCGCCCTCCTCGTCCGGGCTCGAGCAGGACGTATTCCTGACCCGGTTCAGTCAAATCGATCACGGGCTCCAACTCGACGCCTTCGTCGCTCCGCTCCATCGCAACCGCTTCGGTAACATCCGTCGCCGGGCTTTTATAAATCACCGTTCCGGGAGGCACACGTCCGATCTTGGTCTTTCCGTTCTTGCCATGCCGCTTCCAGCTCTGACCGTGCGCGCCGTCTTCGGCGAGCAACTTGGGATCGTAATGAAACGAACGAAGGTTATCGGTGTTCTCGTCGACGATGAGAACGACTTTCCCTCCATCGCCGCCATCACCGCCATCGGGGCCACCCCGGGGCACAAATTTTTCCTTCCGAAAACTCACCACGCCATGCCCTCCGTTACCGGCGCGGCAATGGACCCGGATGTGATCGACAAAAGATTTATCTCTCTTCATTAGCTTATCTTTCCAAATGTTTTCATGAAGGACACCTCGAGCGCGAGAGCCTCCACCACGTTGGTCTCCAGGAGACTGCGCAGCTCCTCCATGGCTGCAACGCGCCTCAATAGCACGTCTAAATCTTCATCGGCGACCGCTTGAGCCATTGTTTCGGCATATTCCGGGAATTCCAAACCGTCTCCTCCGGCCTTCTGACGCACCAAATCCCCCACCCAGGCATGGATTGTCTCGATCATCAGGGCCCGCTCGCCCAGATAATCTGCCGAGGACTGGGCTTCGTAAACCTTCTCGCGATCCTTCATCCAGTCGGCCTCCACGACCTTCTGATACTTGAGCTTCTCTTCCTTAAAAATCTCCGCGTATTTCTTCTCAATGACCTGCTTCCTCTCGGCCAGAAGCGCTTCCAGCCCCGACTTTACCCGCAATCCGGATTCCATCGTCCCCAAGCCATCACGCGTCACTTCATCGAGCAGCGGAATAATTTGCTCCACCTCTTCTGAACGAACCGCACCGGCAGGCCTAACCAGCGGAAGATGAACGCAGCGGGACCAAATCGTCGGCAGCAACCTTTCCGGCTCACTCGACAATAAAAGGAGAAGACTTTCCCGGGGAGGCTCCTCAAGCGTCTTCAAAAAAGCGTTCTCCGATGATTCATTCATCCGGTCGGCGTCCACAATCACTCCGATTTTCCACGTCCCGTCCGGCGACGATTGATTCATCATTTTTTCAAGCGCGCGAATGTCATCGACGGCAATGCGACGCGACTTTGAGCGAGGACGCACCGCCCGGATAAATTCCCCTTCCAGTTCCTCCAGCGACGGCGCAGTAGATTCCACCGGCTCGCCCCAAAGATCCTCACCCTCGTCTCCCTTGCCATTGAGCAAATCCCCCATCCGCGCCGCCAGCTCCGACTTCCCGCTCCCCTTGGGTCCGGTGATGAGAAAGGCATGCGCCAAGCGCTCCCGCTCATGCGCGGAAGAAATCAACTCGAAGGCTTTATCAACAGTGAAGGCCACGCACAGGGTTTAGTCGCCACGAAGGAAACCCGCAAGCCCAGTGTCATCCAAGAGCTGCCCTCAAGCCTATCCCCGGCCAATTGCCTTTCTCTAGATCGACCTTCCGCCCGAAAAAAGCTCTCACTAGGAATCGATAAACACACCGATCACGGGTAGCGCTTCAGCAACTCTTCAGGAGTAAAGGCCGTTTCTCGATCTCCCAATTCCTTGCGCACCTCGCTGACCGTCTCCGGCTTCACGCCACCCTTGGCATTATTCCAGGCAAAGCGAACAAAGGTGGCGACATCCGCGAGGTCCGTATCGGTAATCTCAGGAGCGGCCTTCAAGCCTGGCATCGCGGCGGCTGGAGTATAGGTTTCTCCCTTTACCTTAATCGGCCCCATAAGCCCTTGTAGAAGAATTGCGGCAACTTTCTTGGGAGATCCCGTCACCCATTCGGCCCCCACCAATGGTGGCCCCAACAACTCGAGGCCGTTCCCGTCCGGCCCATGACAGGCCATACAATTGGCGACGTAGAATTTCTCGCCTCGCTTGAATGAAGCCAGATGGGTTTTGTCCCGCGGCGCTTTGAAGGCGGCCGCAGTCGTTTTTGGAGTGAGACAGTGAAGCAAATACCTACGGAATTTCTCGTCAGGAAAATCGTGTCCAATCAAATCCTGAAATTCCTTTTCGCGTCCCGCCAAGCCATTGATGGCGACCTCACGAAAAAAGGGCTGGTTGATATTCTTCACGAGAACATCCCGCAGTAATTCGAGCGACTTTCCTGAACGAATGCGTCCCAGACTTGCTGCCAATTGAAGTTGCACGACCAAGTCCGGTCGTTCTGACAATTCCACGAACTTTGGCAACAAGGGCTCCGCGTCAGGAAGTAATTCGCTAAGACGAATCGCCGATTCCAACACGTATGGATCCATCGACAACAAGGCCCCGGAAACGGCCTCGAGATTCAGCGCCCCCAAGCCCTCCAAAGTCCAAAGCGCATGAATTTGCCCGAGCGGCTTGCTGATGTCCCTCGCCAACTTATTGAGCGCAGGAACCGCCGAAAGATCACCTTGATCGATGATCAATTGCTGTGCGGTGTCCCGCCACCAACCATTGGCATGCGCGAGAAAAGGAACCAAGTCTACCGACTTCCTCCCCAACAACTTTGGTTGCGCCCCCCGGGGAGATCCCTTGTGCTTCACCCGATAAATCCGGCCCAGCTTGGGATGGCTTTCGAGATCTCGATGCTCGATGTGCTCGCGCAAATAACGCGTCAGGTAATGTTTGTGCTGAATGATTCCGTGATAGAGATCGACGACATACAAAGTCCCGTCCGGCGCATTGAAGAGATTAACAGGACGAAAGCGCTCGTCCTTGGACGCAAGAAACTCACGCTCGCCCATGAGATGTTCACCTGAGAGCAATCCGTCCTTCCGTCCGACATGGATCATTCTGACCAAGTTGGCGGCAGGCTCACAAAAGAGCGCCGTATTTCTGAATTCCGGCGGGAATTGATCGCCCCGATAAACCATCGGCCCACACGCTCCGGTCGCGGCCTTGAGATAGCCCTTATCATCAATATCCCCTTCCCCTCCCCGGTTCACTCCGGGCGTGATGCGTGCAGGATAAAGTTTGTCGCGGAAGGAAATCCTCGTGCTGTCATTGCCACCGAGCAAGTAGTTGGGATTTCGACTCAAGAGATTCGGCATGAGGTGGTCGGCCTGAATACCAAACCAATTCTGATTGTAATGGAGCCGACCGTAGTTGTCCTGCGACATTCCCCATTGCCCTCGAAATTTTGTTTTTTCCTTCACCCATTTGCCGTCGATCTCCCGATAGCGCGTGTCTGATTTCACATTGTAGATCCAATTATCCAAGCCCCGCATCAGTGCATTGGTGCGATGTTCCACATTGCCGCCCTGAGTGTAGTTCTCATCAATGATCGTCATCCTCCCGGCCTTGCCATTCTTGTTTTCAACGAAGAACAATTTCTCATGCCCACCAAATAGAATGCCGTTTTTGTAGAGTGCAATTGAACGCGGCTGGTTCAGACCATCGAGAAAGACACTCGACTTGTCATAAAAGCCATCACCATTGCTGTCTTCGTGAATGGAGATTCTCCCGATCGGTTCCTCTTCACCCTCGCCATTGGCGTTGCTCATGTAGGCTCTCATTTCGACCACCCACATCCGACCATCGCCATCGAAGCGTAAAGCGAGCGGGTTCTGAATCTCAGGCTCGTGCGCCACCGTGCTTATCTCAAAGTCCTCATGGAGAACAAAACTCTTCAAACCCTCCTTCGGCGACAAAGCCGGCGACGGCGGGATTTCATCGAACGGAATGACATACGTGTAGCCCTTCTTCTTTTTCTTCGGAGCTTCCGCTTTTTCTTCAAGCGCTTCCAAGTTCAACCTCTGAATCCAAACATTGCGAAATTTCACCGGGTTGTGATGCCCTTGTAATTTAATCGGCAAGGCTTCAGGCCCTTCCCTCTTTCCAGCCCCGGTCTTATTCTTAAAGGCGTAGTCGTCATGAATCAGCACCCCGTTGTGCCTCACCGAAATGCGCGCGTTCTCGGTTTTCTTATCGCCCTCAAATCGCGCCGCCCGAAACACAATATCGTAAGTCTGCCACTCGCCCGCCGGCTTCGAAACCAACTTATCAGGCTTCTTCTGACGGTAGAGACTGCCGGCATAACTCGTCTTGTAGTCCTCGGGGAGTATTCCGTGGGAATTGAGAATCTGAAGCTCATAGCGCTGCTGGATATAGACTCCCGAATTCCCGTTCTTCTCAGGATCCTTGGCATCAGGCACGTCGTTTACATTGAACTCCACGTGCATCAAAAAATCCGCATACACCCCGGGCGTGATCACGCTATCCCAGACCGGCGAGGCAGTGAGGACACCATCCTTGAAGACCCACTTCGAATCACCCTTTCCTTCGGGAACCATCACGTGTCCTTGATTCCCCACGAGCTGAACCGCGTCACTTGGACGCTTCAAGGGATCTTTCCCCATCACGTTCTTGGTGGTCCCGCCAGCTGCACCGACTGAAAGCAGAGCCATGATCATGAAAATTCGTCGCAATTGGGTGAAAAAAATGCTCCCGCCACGCCCCCGAACAAGACTTTCTTCCGCTTTCAAACAATCCATGTTCACAACGAGTAAAAAATCCCCCAAGCTCCGTCCATGACATTTTCTTCACTCCTGTTCCCGGCGCTGCTTTGCCTTGGTCTGGCTTCGGCCCACCCCGTCCCGGAAAGCCCCAAATGGCTCACCTATTCCGGAGAAAAAGGTCCGGGAAAAGGGAAACATATCGTTCTGATTACCGCAGATCAGGAATACCGTAGCGAACAGTCAATGCCAATGATGGCGAAGGTTCTCAGCAAGCACCACGGCTTCGACACGACGGTTCTCTTTGGAGTGAATGAAAAAGGCGAAGTCGATCCCACCATGCCGGTCTATCCCAAGAAGGGAAAAGAGGCGGAATTCAAATCGCACAACATCCCCGGTCTCGAGCATCTGACCAAGGCAGACGCCCTCATCATTATCACCCGACTCCTCACTCTCCCGATGGAGCAACAAAAGCTCATCGTGAGCTATCTCGACTCAGGAAAGCCCATCATCGCACTCCGCACCGCAAACCACGGCTTCCGTGGAAACCTTCCGTATGAAATCGACGGCAAGAGGATCAACTTCGGCCGCGACCTCCTCGGCGGCGCTTTCATGGGCCATCACGGACGCTGGCACGCCGACTCCACCCGAGGAACTATCGTCGAAGCCCTGGAAGACCACCCCATCGCTACTGGCGTCACTGACATCTGGGGACCGTCCGATGTCTACCGGACTTACAAGGAAGGCACCAGCCTCCCCGGGGACTGCACCGCCTTGGTTTGGGGGCAGCCCCTGATGGGACGCAGCTACGAAGACAAGCCCAACACAAAAAAAGAACCTCTTCCCGTGGCCTGGTTCAAGAACTGGAAAACCACCACTGGCAAAAACGCCCGCGTCTTCCACACCACCATGGGCAGCGGTAAAGACCTCGAAAGCGCCGGCCTCCGCCGTCTCGTCATCAATGCTACTTACTGGGGTTTGAGGATGGAAAAACAAATCACCCCCG